>CBDVCG010000317.1:0-3502 GCA_965372425.1 uncultured Anaerolineales bacterium | reverse complement strand
ACCATCATCTGTGTCAAACCATACGGGTGTGGATTGGGGGCTGCCATCCGACATCACTGTCGAAAGTATGGCTAAGGCCTTCCGATCGTCCTGGAGTAGAGCTAGATGTGAGTTGGGAATAAGTTCCATATGTCACCTGTGCGTCTTAACCTATCGAAACAGGTCTTCGTCTTTCGGTCGGATCAATTCACGCAAGCTGCTTTCACGCAGCTTATACGGGAGTCCACGCACATGGACAATGGGGCGACCTTCATCAGCCTGACCCATAAGCGCAGAAGCCGCAGCAGCCACCTCATCCGCGAGACCTACTTGCGTAACCATGAGGGTATCCCCGTAGAGATCCGGCTCGCCTCGCATATCCAACAATGCAGGGAAACCAGCGATTCCAATCGTAACCCCCACGGTCCCAAGTCTCCAGGCGCGCCCATGCGAATCGATGATCAATACGCCTATGTTCCCACCCGTGCTGTCGTGTATTTCTTTCCGCAAGCGCATAGCCGAAACGTCAGGATTTTCTGGGAGGAGCAGCACCCATTCCCCTGGTTGACCACCTGGAGAGGTGACGTTCGAATGATCCACACCAGCATTGGCGCATACAAAGCCCAACCGATGCTCCACAATGATGAGATTTTCCCGAGTCCGCACGACTCGCACACTCTCTTTTAATATGACCTCGACCAGCCGCGCATCTTTACCGGTTTCATCAGCCAGTTTTTTCGCCCTGGACGATGGTGTGACTTCGTCAAGATTGACGAATCGATCCTCAGACTTTGACACGATTTTCTGAGCGAACACCAAAACGTCGCCGTGTGAGAGAGTGATGCCTATGTCACTCAGTCCGGAGATCGTCACCTCGGCCAGGTCATCTCCGCGTTGGATAACCGGAATACCCGAAAGAGCCGTAAGGATGAGTGAAAAAACAGGTGTTGCGTTCATAAGCCCGAGATTCGAATAGTCCCGGTCCTAGATTCGTACTTCTTATTCATCGCGAGAAGGAGCGCAGTTATCCCCTCCGTCACAATTGCGTTGTCCAATTTCCCAGCGTAATAGGCGCGCATGTCCGCGCCTTCGGCCAGTTTGATGACCTCGGCAGCGTCTTCTTCGTCGTCCGCACAAACGAGCACATCAAGGTCAAGCGGCATGCCGATATTTTCATGAAGCGCATGGGCGGGGATTGTCTGAAACGCAGCGACCACCCTGCCGGCTTCCCCGATGACCTCCTGGGCAATCCGGGCGGCGGCTGGTGGTTCCGGTGGGATCGGATCTCGAAAATCGACCCGTGCGGTGGCGTCGACCAGGATCTTGCCTCCAAGTTGATCCTTGACCATTTCAATAGTCTTCCCATGAGCAGCATGGTTAACCGTCATGACACAAATATCCGCTGCTTCAATAGCATCCTCGTTCTTCATCCCCCGGATACCCTCGATGTCGAGCTTCTGGTTAAGCTCTTCCGCGATCCCCTGAGCTTTTTCTTCGCTGCGAGAGCCGATGATGACACCATAGCCCGCACACGCCCAGCGTGTTGCCAAACCTGGACCCAGGTTTCCAGTCCCCCCTATCAGTCCAATGGTGAGGATTAAACGTTCGGTCATGCTTTCTCCATTTCTCGGTTGTCAGTCTGCCGGTACGAATGTTAGATAACGATCCCAAACATCAGGCGCTAATTCGCGAGACCGTGCTGTAATCTCGGCCTCATCCAATGTGAGCAATTTCTTGTCGTGCATGAGCAGCTTTCCTGCGACAATTGTCGATGAGACCATCGACTCGTTAAACCCAAATAGGATATGCCAAGGGAGATTCCCTTCGGTGAGCGGGGTTGTCGCATGGTAATCCACGAGGATTAGATCGGCATAGGCGCCTGGTGTGATCGAGCCGAGGGGACCATCCGGAAAGAATCTCCCCAGAAGGGCGCCATTATTCTCCACTGCCATCTTCACCACCAGATCACCCGGCATTCGGCGAGGGTCTCGATGCCATACTTTGTGTAGGAGATAGGCGGTTTTCCATTCCTCCCACATCGCATTTGAAAATCCATCGTTCCCGAGGCAAACTCTCACACCCGCACGGATCATAGACTCAACTTCAGCGACGCCGACACCGTTGTTCATATTCGATCTCGGTTGGTGGGTCACCCAAGTGCCGCTTTCTGAGAGCAGTTGAACCTCGCGTGCGTCGACATGGATCGCATGCGCGACGATCGAATTTTCCCCCAATAAGCCGTGCGAGTTAAGACGATCCACAACACGCATGCCCGACTTCTCCAGGCTATCATATTCATCGACTTCATGTTCGGCGACGTGGATGTGAAATCCAACGTCGTCAGGGACGCGCTCACGGCATATGCGCAATGTCTCATCCGAGAGCGTCAGGCTGGCATGGAGACCAAATGTCCCCGCCAAGCGACCGTCCGCAACGCGATTTTCACGCATTCTCTTCAGGAAGCGCAGGTTTTCCTCAATACCGAGTTTTGCCTTTTCACCCCCATCACGATCCGTAACTTCGTAGCACAGCACCGCTCGAAGACCCGATTCATCAACAGCATTCCCAATTACATCCAGCGAACCGTCGATGGCATTCGGCGATGCATGGTGGTCCACCAACGTCGTCGTCCCATGCTTGATCGCATCGACCAGGGACACCAACGCGGAATAACGGACGTCCTCCTCGGCCAGCGCCTTATCCAATGGCCACCACAACTTGTTCAAGATCGCAGGGAAATCCTTAGGTGGTTGTCCTGGAATCGCCATGCCTCGGGCAAATGCGCCGTAAAAATGTGTATGAGCACAGATATTTCCCGGCATGAGGAGCTGGCTACGTGCATCGAGGTGGGTATCTCCGCCGTACTTCTCGGAGAGCGCTACTGATGTCCCGATTTCATCAATCATGCCGGATTTAATAATCACAGCGTGATCATCAAGGATCTCCGGTTTTTCACCCCAGGTCACTACGCGGGCGTTATAGATCAGCATGACGGTCCATCCTATTCATACATACGCAGGTCGAATGAAACATGTATTCCCATGATTCACATCTATGCTTCGGCATATTTATGGGAAAAACCACCCTCCCGGGCTCCAAACATACATCGTCCATGGTCAGACGCTCCGTTAAAGGATCTTTGGTACATCATCCACCTTCGGATCTCACCATTCTCGCCAGTTCAAGCGCGAGCCAATCCTGATCCACAGGTAGTTTCTGGATATGCACGCCACATGCATTGTATATCCCATTCGTAATCGCGGGTGTCGTGGGTATGCTCGATATTTCACCTACACCTTTCGCACCAAAAGGGCCGTCCTTGGTAGGATGCTCAACCACAATAGAGATAATATCCGGTGTATCCACGATCGATGGCATCCGATAGCGTGCAAGGCGGTCTGTAAATATCACGCCATCATCCAGGATGAACTCCTCGGTCAGCGCGTTGCCGAGCCCCATCATCACGCCGCCCTCGATCTGGCCCTTCAATCCCAGAGGATTAATCACATGTCCAACATCGTTG
>CBDVCG010000316.1:0-3514 GCA_965372425.1 uncultured Anaerolineales bacterium | reverse complement strand
CGTTTCTGCCATAAACCTCCAAAATGACGACGTATTCAGGCATTTGGTCCAGTATAAGATCGGGCGGGATGGCATAGTTAATTGTGTAAAAAGAATCGGGGAGTGGGTAGTACTTGAGAGAGACAGGGGAAATTAAACCGATCGTGTCAAGCACATGTGCTTTTGTGAAGTAGCCGATTGCGCCGATATCGCCTGCTGCGATGGTTTCGTTCGTCAGATTGCGTTCAGTTAAGATGCTGGCAGCTTCTTGATAGAGCAACTCGAGTTTGATGTATGCCATTCCAGGTGCTGGTCGATCAGGGCCATGCTCGGGACGTATCTGCCATCCATTCAGCGTCATCAGGAACGCAGCAGCAATGAAGGCATAGTTCAAGACGGGCAATTTCAAATCATCAAACAACCGTGTGGTTCCTGCGAAAATGCCGAGAAAAAGTACGGGTAGGGGAGGTACAAGGTACCAGCGAAAGATGAGCGGGTTCGCGATAGAAAAGGCGAGGAGATAGACGATCGGATAAATCATGATGGGCCATGCATGGATTTTCGTTTTCAAGATTGTGATTGATCCCAGGGCGTATAGGGCTGTAAAGAGTATGAGACCAATTCCGATCCAGGTATTTCCAAATGTTAGATGCCCTAGAAACGGTGTCCCGTAATGTTGGAGAAATCGGATCAACCCTGCTTCGGGGGACAGGACGTATGCGTTAACTTTCGCCATGACGCTGTGTGGAATTGGGGTTCCATATGCGTGGGTACCAATAATGACCCAAATGACGATGGGCACGAAGAATACACCGACTTCAAGCCAGCTTGGACGCTCAGGTTTTTTTCGTATCCACGACCACGATCTATCCATCACGATGGGCAATAGGAAGAGAAGTGCATCGGGTCGGGTAAGAAGAGAGAGTGCGCCCGTTAATGCCGCCAGGACTGGTCTGTGAGAGGAATGAAAGTAAAATGTAGCCAGCATGAGCATGACGAATAAGCTGGTCTCCATGCCGCCGATAGCAAAGGTGACGGACATAGGAGCCACGGCCCAGATGAGTGCGGCGGCATACCCGGATTTTGGAGTTCGAAGCCTTTCGCCAATTCTGATGAGTAAAAAACAGGCAATGGCATCTGCAAGGGCATTTAGGATGGGGGCGATGATCGGAAATGCTTCTGCAGTCCCTAGTACCGCACCGATGAGGGTAAGGATAAGAGCGAATAACGGGGTCGTCGTTCCCAGTACTGCTTCGCCAGGATTGTAGACAAGACCCTGGTTTGAAAGTAGATTCTGAGCGTATCGGAAGGTGATGTAGGCATCATCAATCGTCCGTGGTCCAGGAAGGATACGGGCGATAAAAGCCAGCAGGGGGATAAGGATTACGGGGTGAACGAGCTTCCGGAAACGCACGCGCGCATTATACAGGCGGGCCAAGCAGGAGGGAAGTGGGTTGTGTCTCCCATGCAAAAAAAATGGACGATAGTTCTTGTCCTGGGTGTTGCCCTTGCCTATAGGATCATCCTGCTCGCGCAGGATGCCATCCCACTAAATGCCGACGAGGCGGTCGTGGGGCTTATGGCCAGACATATCGTTCAAGGACGATGGCCGACGTTCTTCTACGGGCAAGCCTATATGGGCAGCCTGGATGCGACGCTTGTGGCACTCGGTTTCGCTCTCTTTCGCCAGGAAGCGCTCATTATAAGAATAGTTCAAACTCTACTCTATTTGCTCACCATCCTTACGACAATAATCCTCGGTAGCCGTGTGTTCAAATCGGAGGTTGTGGGTATTGTGGCGGGTCTTCTACTCGCGATTCCACCGATGAACGTAACGCTCTATACAACGGTCTCACTGGGTGGTTATGGTGAGGCGATGCTCATCGGAAACCTGGTGCTCCTCCTCTCACTCGAGATTGCGCGTAGCCATCAGAGACGCTGGCTATTCCTCGCATGGGGCTTTCTTTCGGGTCTGGGGGTTTGGGCATTCGGACTATCGTTGATTTACTCGATCCCGGCGGGCATCTTCATCGTGTGGGAACTACGCAGAAAACAGAGCTGGTCCACATGGAAAGGCGACGTGCTGCTCATCCTCTCGGGAGGCATACTCGGGACCGCGCCCATATTCCTATGGGCCAGGGAGAACTCCGTTCCGCTTCTACTCCAGGAACTTTCCGGCTCAGCGATTGGCAGCCCATCGGTGAGTACGTTTCTGCATGAAATTGGAGAGAGGGTCAGGAATCTCATTCTTTTCGGTCCGAGCGTGACCTGGGGTTTCCGCGCCCCCTGGGATGTCGAGTTCTTGGCAAAGCCCTTAATCCCAATCGTAGTCGTTTTCTGGATCTTCGTCCTCGCTCGAATTGTTCACCGACTACGTCATCGTGATAAAAACCGATCGTCCTATTGGTTGTTGACAGGAGTGATGCTCACCCTCCTCATCGGATTTCTGCTCACACCCTTCGGCGGCGATCCGTCTGGTCGGTACTTTCTTCCCCTGTACCCCATTCTCGCGATATTCGCGGGGGATTTCATCGTCAGTCTGTCCAACACCCGGTTAGGACCATATCCTGCATTTCTCCTGCTCCTCATCGTCCTCGTTTTTCATGCATGGGGGACATTTGAGAAAACCGTAAATAAACCGCCAGGCTTGACGACACAGTTCGATGCAAGCACGCGAATCGATCATTATTTTGATGATGATCTCATCACATTCTTAACCAACCAGGATGAATTGACAGGATACTCAAACTATTGGGTGACCTATCCAATTGCGTTCCATTCTGATGAAAAAATAATCTATACACCCTTATTGCCATATCATCTGGATTTACGCTATACGTCAAGGGACAACCGCTACGACCCGTACAATGACATCGTCGATAGCAGTGAAACTGTTGCTTATATCACACTGACAAACCAGATCGCGTTAAATAAAATTATGCGTGAAACATTCCTTGAAAAGGGAATGTCCTGGAAAGAGGAAATCATCGGGAATTACCTTGTTTATTACTCGCTTTCCTACCCGCTGAGGCCAGCTGAAGTCGGCGATATCTGGCCATGGCAGGGATATGCGTTTGAATGATCGCGATGCAAAATCTGGTAATTGGCACCCATACGTATCGTACTGGAACGAAGAGTGCCATGGATTCTCGTATTCGTGAGCTAATTGTAAGTGACACCCAGGTACGGATCATGCATAATGCTTGAAACAAGATGGAGACTTAAAGCGTATTTCGAGTGAGGCAGGTAATCCTTTGAAGTTCCGAAATCTGGTCATCGGACTTACGTTTATCGCGATATTCACGATGGCTGTTCGCGTGTCCATCGATACGGACACGTGGTGGCATCTGCGAGCGGGGGAGTGGATCCTCGAAAACAATGAAATACTTCGCGAGGATCCTTTCTCACTCACGCGCTTAGGTGAGGAGTGGAAATACCCCGGTTGGATTGCTCAGGTAATCCTTTTTTCCATATACAATCTGTTCTCCATCCCAGGATTGAACGTCTTTACGGCAATCATCATTCTTATCACTTT
>CBDVCG010000315.1:0-3525 GCA_965372425.1 uncultured Anaerolineales bacterium | reverse complement strand
CTGGCGGCTTCAGAGGCTGGATAACCAGGAGGGGATGCGAGCGCTGTTGTACGCAGGTGTGATCGGATGGAACAGCGCGCAGATCGGATGGGCGCTTCATTACTGGCCGATTGCATCACTCAGGTATGCCCTCATCCTCGGCCTCCTTGTATATATCGGGAATGGGTTGCTGGACATCCAGCGCGAGGGCGAGTTCAATCGCGCCCGTTGGACAGAGCTGGTGATCGTCGGATCGTCAGGACTTCTTGCAATCCTACTATTGACATAGCCGGTCGACTTGAATCGTTTACCGTTTGACAACTCGAACGTCAATTTCCTCCCACATCTCAGAAATGATGCGAAAGGCACTGCAAGTCCAGGTGTCCGAGCGCGGGGTGAAAATAAGCTGTGCGGCTTCGGGGTAGACATGTTCTTCCAAATCGGTAGTAGACATCCCCTGGGGTCCTGTTGGATGTGAGTGGTAGATAGCGAGGAGAGTTTTCCCCTCCTCCTCAATCGAACACAAAGCGTCAACTTGTTCTTGCGGATCCATCTTAAAACGTGATGGACTATGAAGAATGTTTGTGACTGGATAAAGCGTGTGGACGTCCTCAAACACACCGCCGACAAGTCCGCACGCTTCTTCAGGTAAACATCGGTTGAGATGCGCTAATATCTGGTTCCATTGGTTTTCTTGAAACTTAATCATACATCGCCATCAACTCAGAGGGAGCTACAGCCGCGGATGATGTCCCCAGTCGAGCACCCAGCGATCACCCCTCGCGCTCATTAAAGTGGTCTCATTTCTCAATGAGACCTCCGCGCGTGAGTCGACCCACATCGTGCAACGCTGCTTCGATCTCGTCCGGATCGACGGGGCGGTCCTCGTTTCGAGCACTCAATTCCCCTCTGGATGCCATCTCCATAGCCACTTCCTTTACCGATCTCCCCTCCCTCATGGCTGCTTTTACAATTTCTGCACCGGCTTCATAGCCTATGAGGGGATTGAGAGCTGTAACTACAATCGCATTTTTTTCCAGCCAGGCCGTGGCCTTTTCACGGTTGGCGCTTACCCCCAGCACACATTTTTCCGCGAAAGCTTGTATCGAGCCAATCATAATTTGCATCATCTCGAATAGATTGTGCGCGATGACGGGCATCATGACGTTCAGCTCCAGTTGACCGGCTTGAGAGGCGAGTGCGACGCTAACATCAGCGCCGATCACATGATACATGGCCATATTCAACATCTCCGCCATGACCGGATTCACTTTGCCAGGCATGATACTCGAGCCAGGCTGGACAACGGGTAAGCGAATTTCGTCAAGACCCGTTGAGGGTCCTGATGAGAGCAATCTAAAATCATTGGCGATTCGTGTGAGCGTGAGCGCAAGTGTTCTCATCTCTCCGGAGAAACTCGCCATATCTGCCATGGACTGCATGCTTTCAAATAAGTCATCCGAGCTTTCCACATGAAATCCTGCATAATCTGAAATCACAGTAATCATGCGCTGGTGGTATTCAGGGTGGGCATTCAATCCTGTACCGGTTGCAGTTCCGCCGATCCCCAAACGCCGGAGTCCCTCCCCCGTAATTCGTAGCCTCTCCCCATCACGCTCTACGGCACGGGCATACGCATGGAATTCCTGACCCAGTCGAACAGGGACGGCATCCTGGAGATGAGTCCGGCCCGATTTCACGACATCATCGAATTCCTGCCCTTTGGTACGTAGTTCCTTCGCAAGGAAGTCGAGCGTCGTCAGGAGCTCATCCAAGCGCCACAGACATCCCAATCGTATCGCTGTCGGAATCGTGTCATTGGTCGATTGTGACATATTCACATGATCATTTGGATGGACGAGGTATTCCCCCAAGCCGCCACCGAGGAGCTGAGTTGCCCGATTAGCTAGCACTTCGTTCATATTCATATTATGACTCGTGCCCGCACCGGCTTGGAAAGGATCGACGACAAATTGATCCCACCACTGCCCCTTCATAACTTCTTCTGCTGCAGTTGAAATCGCCTCAGATCTTTCTTTATCGAGGAGATTCAGCTCATGATTCACAACGGCGGCCGCACGTTTGACGCAAGCGAGCGACCAGATGAACGCAGGCCAGGGGCGCAAGCCGGAAATAGGAAAATTATCGATGGCGCGCTGTGTCTGGGCTCCATAAAGCGCCGAGGCAGGGACCGCAATCTCACCTAAGGAATCGTTTTCGATGCGCTGCTCAGAAGAATCATTCACGCTCTTCTCTCCTTCCCACTCGGTTTTTTTGAGGTACAGGCAGCTTCGACAGATGCAAAGAGGGAGCCTGCCGGCTCCCTCTTGAGTCGTAATTCGGGGAGAGGATCAATCCTCGAGCGCAGTATATCCCGGCCCCCCCTGGAAGTAATCATAGTTTGGTTGAATGTCCTTCGTGAGATCTATAACCTCCTCGGCCTCAAGGACGCGGGTATGACTGAGTGCAACAGCCTCTCCCTGAGCATTTTCACCGGAGTAGGCCGTGTCGAATCCTTCAGTGCCTGCAGGCATGCTCTGGTATTCCCCACCCTTGGCTGCAAAGTCCGAGGGAACCTCATCCTCAGTAAAGATCGCCTCAAATGGGCATTCGGGAATACATGCCCCACAGTCGATGCAGGTGTCCGGGTCGATGTAGAACCACGGCCACTCCTCGACTGGTTTCCCAGGTACAATGCACTCTACCGGACATACTTCGACACATCCGGAATCACGGAGGCAGAGACTGGTGATGATGTACGTCATATTTGAACCTCCAGTTCAATGGCTTGGGACAGGATCATCTATTCCCTGTCTTGTAATCGGATCTATTTCTTCCCAGTTATCATTATAAATGACCGAAATCTAATTGACACAAACAGATTTACAAAACCTTGCTGAGCTTGTTTGACCAACGTTCCGATTACAGATACTATCCACGCTGCGAGAGCCCAGCTTACAGGCGAAATTGTAGACTCCGGATAGACGATTTGTCAAGCAATTTTACCGCAGCCGAACAGAAAAAAACGTTTCAAAGTGGTAGATGAAAGATGCCTCCGATCTCACCCATCCTTGTCCTCATTTTGGGAGTTCTTGCGGCTTCTGCGTCATCTATACTCATTCGATTCGCGCAAGCCGAAGCTCCCTCTCTCGTTATAGCCGCCTACCGCCTGACGCTTGCAACCTTGATCCTGATTCCAATCAACCTATTCGCATATAAAAACTATCGACCTTTTAAAGGAAGGACACTTTATATCGGCAGTTCTCTCGCCGGCATATTTCTTGCGCTCCACTTTGCAACCTGGATCACCTCCCTTGAGTATACGACCATTGCCAGCTCGGTTGCATTCGTGCAAACGGCCCCATTATTCGTCGTCATCTTTTCCCCTCTTTTGCTGCACGAATTCCCGGATCGCACGATCATCATTGGGTTGGTGCTCGCCATCGTGGGAGGCTTCATAATCGCCATCAGTGACACCTGCATGCCAGCCAATAATTTTGCTTGCCCCCCGCTCGCAGAACTTCTCAACGGAAAGTCGATGAGAGG
>CBDVCG010000314.1:0-3530 GCA_965372425.1 uncultured Anaerolineales bacterium | reverse complement strand
ATAACTGCACAGACCCGGGGATAGAATTGCCCATCATCAGACTGACGAACCATGTGAGAAAGGCCGCAGAAGTGGCAATCGCCCAATGGATCCGAGCGGGTCTTTCTCGAAGCAGCCAGATGATGGATCCAGCGATAAGAGGGATAAGAATAGTTAGAATAATCAACACAAGATTGTGACCAATTGTGCAGCAAAATCCTGGATAAGCATACCATGGGCGGGCCAAATAAATGCATCGTCCGGGACAATTACGTGCATTGGTAAGGGTCATGCTATACTGGAGAAAAGGCGGGCATCCACAGATGAAAACTGGCACAATCGATCATTTATTCATCAAGCCAGGCCACCGCGAGGATATGATCCCGGTGGAAACCATCCATCTAGTCCAGCATAAAGGTATCGAGGGTGATGCCTCATTTGGCCGAAACAAACGCCAGATACTAATCATTTCAAATGAATTAGTCGAGGCCTATGGGCTTATGCCAGGGGACCTTCGAGAAAATATTACCGTCAGTCAGCTCGATGTGAGTGCGATCCCTGCCAAAACTCGCCTTTCCATTGGTGATGTGGTCCTTGAAGTTACGGGTGATTGCAATCCTTGCGCTCGCCTGGAGGAACTACGCGCCGGTTTGATGGATGAGATCCATGGCAATCGTGGCATCCTGGCACGTGTTCTTGAGCCCGGTGAAATTAATGTGGGCCAAACGATTTCCCATGAAGATAAAGAGAGCCGCATCGTTTGATCCGCAAAAACAATTTTCGAATACAAAGAGCCTCGTATGCCAAACTCCCCACCACTTCTGATCGACGGAGCCCATCTCACCCTCGAAGACATCGAGCGTATCTCACATCACGAATGGGATGTCGAGCTTTCTGATGAAGCGAGACAAGCAGTAGTCCAAAGTTCCAACCGAATGCGTAAACTTGCTCAAAGTAGTAAGCCCATCTACGGAGTTAACACCGGATTCGGGCTGCTCTCTGACCACGTAATCCAACCGGACCAGCTTGTGGAGGTGTCGCGCAATTTAATCCTCAGCCATGCAGTGGGAGTCGGCGCTCCATTTGATCGTTCGATCGTTCGGGCAGCGATGCTCATCCGCGCAAACACGCTGGTTCGTGGATACTCAGGGGTAGATATCTCCATTATCGATACGCTCCTTGCGATGATAAATCGCGATGTTGTTCCGCTCATTCCATCTCAAGGATCATTGGGTTCATCAGGAGATCTCGCCCCACTAGCCCACCTTGCTTTGGTGCTTGCCGATGTTTCCAAACCCGGAGTAAAAACTCCCGAAGCAATGGCATGGTTCGAGGATGAAGTGCTGCTTGGAGTCGATGCGATGGGACGAGCGGAGATTCCCCAATGCATCTTGGGACCTAAAGATGGATTATGTATCACAAACGGGGCCACTTTTTCCGCCGCGATTCTTGCGCTCGGCTGCATAGATCTGAAACAGCTTCTTCTTACGACTGAAATTGCAGCCGCCATGAGCCTGGAAGCTTTACTGGGAGTTTCGGCGGCATATGATGCGCGATACCATCATGCACGGGGACATCCGTGTCAAATTTCTGTCGCCGAAAGAATTATGGGCTATGTCCGAGGGAGCACCCTTATTGATCGAACCGGTCGGTTGCAGGACCCTTACTGCCTGCGGTGCGTCCCCCAAGTCTTGGGGCCAGTTTGGGACATCCTCGAGTTCGTCACACAAGTAGTTAAACGAGAGGTGAATGCCTCGACGGATAACCCCCTCATCTTCGATGAAGATGTCATCTCCGGGGGAAACTTTCACGGCGAGCCGCTTGGATTAGCAGCGGATTATCTCAAGATTGCCGTCGCCGAGGTCGGATCTCTCTCTGAGAGACGGACCTACAGACTGACATCACCTCACACAAACGAAGATTTGCCTCCCATGCTCGTATCGGATCACCAGATGGCTGGGTTGAACTCTGGCTTGATGATGCTCCAATATACTTCGGCTTCCCTCGTCCACGAGAACCAGCACCTAGCCTCCCCAGACACGGTCTATTCCGTACCTACATCGGGTGGGCAGGAAGATTTCAACGCGAACTCCACGACCGCAGCCAGACACCTGCGTCAAGCACTCGATCACCTGAGCACCATCATCGCGGTTGAATTGATCTGCGCAGCGCAGGCCCTCGATATCAGATTAAGAGAGCACCCAGAAATAAAACTTGGTGATGGATCAAACGCGGCGCTGACATGCGTAAGGGAGAAGATCCCATTCTCCGAATCCGATGAGTTTATGGGTGACAATATTCAGATAATCTCAGAGCTAATCAAATCAGGGAAGCTGGTATCTGCTGTGATTACCGGCTCATGACCCTCGTTGAACACCTATGCTATAATCTTCTGCATGATGAGGTTTCATATGTTCGACACAAACGCTTACAAACACATGGTTCATTTCCATAAGATTCGGGGTATTCCCCATATGTAGCTCCCCACGCATATGTGCTATTGATCACACTGTTGCGCGGTGTGGGCTGAGCCCATGCCGTTTTTGTTTATCATGGAGAATTTGAGATGGCATCGATCCAACCTGTACGAGGCACGAGAGATTTCTACCCTGAAGACATGGCCCTACGTATATGGCTATACGAAAAGATAAGATCCGTCTCCGAGAAATATGGGTACCAGGAGTACGATGGGCCTTTCCTTGAACGCCTGGATCTCTATGCCGCCAAATCTGGCGAAGAGCTTGTCAAAGAGCAATCCTATGTCTTTCCAGATCGAAGTGGAGCGATGATCGCACTGCGACCGGAGCTGACGCCGTCACTTGCACGTATGGTCGCCGCCCGCGGGAAGGGTCTGACACGACCGTTGCGCTGGTGGTCCTTCGGCCCGTTCTGGCGATATGAGCGAACGCAGAAGGGTCGATCACGAGAATTCTTTCAATGGAACATCGATCTATTAGGCGTGGATTCTCCGGAGGCTGATGCCGAGATTGTGCTTATCGCCGTAGATTTCTTTCGCTCGGTCGGTCTCAGCGCCGATCAAGTAGGCATTCGGGTGAACAATCGCCAACTTGTCGAACGGCAGTTAGGGGAACTGGATATTCGTGACGATTTACTCTCCCCCACCTTCCGTCTGATCGACAAGTACGATCGCATGTCCGAAGATAAATGGATCGCTTACGCAGAAGAAATCGGTCTTGATTCGTCTCAGGTAGAAGGCATCCTTGTCATTCTTCAGAACGACGACGCGTGGAAGGAGTCCGATTCTCTTATCGCGTTCTTCAAGGCGGTTGAACTGATGGGAGGCAGCGACTTCGTACGCTTCGATCCGAAAGTGATTCGAGGATTGGATTACTATACGGGTACAGTTTATGAGGCGGTCGATTTATCGGGAAGTTTCCGATCCATATTCGGTGGTGGGCGTTATGATGATCTGGTCTCATTAGTTGGGGGCGAACCTCTTCCCGCAACCGGTTTTGCCATGGGTGATATGGTTTTCGCATTGGTGCTCGATGGGTACGGGCTCTTGCCCACCCTCCAGACGAATAGAGCAG
>CBDVCG010000313.1:0-3532 GCA_965372425.1 uncultured Anaerolineales bacterium | reverse complement strand
ATATCGCACCTGAGCCGATCGAAGCCGGGATGGCGACGATTAAAAAATCCGTCGAAAAATTTCTCGAGAAGGGCGTCATCGACGAAGCTCAAAAAGAAGCCGCGCTGGGGATTTCAACATCCCTGAACCTCGAACCCTCGAAACAGGCTGATCTGGTGATCGAAGCGGCAACCGAAAATCCTGATCTAAAGATCGATCTATTCAAAGAACTGGATCAACTCGCTCCTGAAGGGTCGATCCTGGCCTCCAATACATCTTCGATCTCACTCACGAAAATTGGCGCTGCAACTCAACGACCTGAGCAGGTGATCGGGATGCATTTTTTCAACCCGGTCCCCTTGATGAAACTTCTTGAGGTTGTCCGAGGCCTGGCGACTTCGGATGCGACCACCGAGGTGGTCATGGATGTAGGACGAAAAATGGGGAAAGTGCCTGTCGAGGCGATGGACTCCCCGGGATTTATTTCCAACCGAATCCTATGCCCCATGATCAACGAGGCAGTGTTCACGCTTCAGGAAGGAATCGGCTCCCCGGAAGCAATTGATACGGTCATGAAGTTGGGGATGAACCACCCCATGGGTCCACTGAAGCTGGCGGATCTCATTGGATTGGATGTTGTGCTGTTTGTCTTAGAAGTGCTCCAGCGAGACCTTGGAGACGACAAATATCGACCCTGCCCGCTGCTGAGGAAGATGGTCGACGGCGGGTATCTTGGCCGAAAATCAGGGCGAGGTTTTTACGAATACAGCAAGTAGCTCATCCACATCGTCGGATAAAGTTCGTGGATAGCGATCAAACCTACGCGAGTTTGAGTCGGGAATCATCTCCCACATGCCGGTCCCATCGTGCCCCAGCCCAATTTTGCGCTATCAGCACTCGTCGCTTCGCAGCTTTGTGAAACCAGATAACACTTGAAAGCCTGGAACTGTGTATAATGCGCGAAAGAATCCGTGGAGGTGGTGGAGATGTTAACTATGCGAATGGGAATTGGCATGCTTATCCTGCTGGTAAGCTTGGTCTCGTGTGGGGCGCCCGCATCTCCAGCCGGAGACCAAAAAGTCATCGAAACTGCCGTTGCAGCGACACTTCGTGCATCCCAATCCACAACCCCATCCATCGAGCTCGCGAATGAAACCGAATCTGCGGCGGAGATCAGCCCTACGATCCCCCTCCCCGCTTCCCGCCCACCAGGCACCATTCAGATTGCCTATACCGATAGCGGGAATGTCTGGTGGATTGATGGTCCCTCCCCCCCGGTGCAGCTCAGTTCAAGCGGGTACGCGCAGGAAGTCCTGATTTCAGATGATGGATCGATGGCAGCATTCTATCGCAGCAATTGGGAAGAGGATGTTTATGAGATTCGGGTTGTCAGCACGGGAGGAGGTCCTGAGCGTATAGCGCTGGATCAGAACGACACCGACGCGCTTTATCCATTGGATGGTGCGAAGCATATCCTTCCCTATCAAATCGAGTTCATTCCCGGCTCACACAGCCTCTTGTTCAACACCCAGGCCACCTTCGAAGGTCCGGGGCTGTTCAAGTTCGACGATCTGCTGATGCTCGACCTTGATACGAGCGAATTGACGAGGGTTCTCCCTCCAGGAAGCGGTGGAGATTTTACGATATCACCCAACGGCAGGGAGGTCGCGCTGATCAAGCCAACCGAAATCGGATTCTCATCCAGCGATGGGACGAATCTACAATCCGGGTTGGTCGACTACGAGCCGGTGATTACCTACAGCGAGTTCTCCTTCTATCCCCTGGTCACATGGAGCTCCGACTCAACTGTTTTCATCGTGGTGATCCCTTCGGCGGATCCATTTGCACAGGATCCTACGGGGGAAGTGTGGCGGATCAACACAATGGATGCATCATCCGGTCTCGTCAGCAGGATCGACGGCCACACTTATTTCCCCCAACTCTCGGGACACCCAGTGATACCTCGCTCGCTGGCTCGAATCGCATTTCTGAGGAATACAGACACGCCAAACATCTCCGAGCTTTATTACGCCAATCTCGATGGCAGCGGTGAGGTGGCCTACGAACGCGGGAACATTAAGTGGAATGGTTGGCACGAGAACAGCGAGGCCTTCGTTTTCACGACGGGTACTTCACAAATGTTTCTGGGATCCACACAAGCCTCACCCACGGCCCTCGCGGATGGCATCGATCTCCGCTGGACGGATGCCAACGCGTTCCTTTTCCTCTCTGGCAGCTTCGGTAACTGGACTCTCATGCGAGGGCAGCTCGGTGCGGCTTCAGTGCCCATCGTTAGCCCTACAGGCGATTTCATCACATACGATTTTTTGAAGTGGTGAACATTATGTAAAGTCCTTATGAGTGCCACATGCTCGCCCGCACATCCGGAGCGAAGCGTACCCGACAAGCACAGGTTACTCTCAGAAGAACGGGCCAGACGTCTCAAGATCTCCAGTCGAAGGTCTCCCCGCAAATAGGAGTATGGCACCTATTGCTTTGCTGAAGAATCTGTACTATCTTCATTCGTACGAGCTAACAGACAATCGTATGCACACGGCCCATAGGAGGCTACCACCATGGATCCGAAAATCATCTTTCCCATCTGGTTCATATTTTCTGCAGTATTTCTGTATCTCGCATACACGCAATACAAGCTATCTCAAGACCCTCTGCGCCCATTTTATATGCGTGAGAACCGCACCGAGACCGTCATGACTGAAGACGGAAAGGCTGTCGAGCAGCTTACTGCGTCAGGGGTCGAAGAGTTCAACAAGTACCTCGAGATGGCCAATTCGCGCAACAAAAAACATTACACCGCAGCTGCAGTCGGTTACTTTGTTGCCTCTGCAATATCACTCGTATCCATGTTCCTCATGACCATGGGCACCTCCTAGGAAGGAGCAGCGAGAGTCAAGTTTATTCAACTCGGACACACTGCAGATGCGTGCGAGACTTCAACAGGAATATCAACGGCGGGATTCCGAATCCCGCCGGGCTTTTTTTAAGACTGCTTGTCTGGTGACAACATAGGGCAAAAGTCACTCGACCTCCCATCCATCTCACGAGGACATTTACCACAAGTTAAGAATCCCACACCAAGCTGCGGGTCATCTTCCAAGGAAAAAGCTTTAACGGGAGTTGCCACCCCATACTCCTGCTTGCCCTTCAACCCATCCGCAAGCTGATGGATCCCTGTTCCCTCATGCGCGGGTTTCCGGAATCAAGAAGCTTGCTCATCCCTGTCAGCAAGCTACATGGCATTCTGGCATTTTCCCATTATCTTCAAGCACACATAAATGTTTATGATTGCTAATGGTCTAGTGTGAATTGATACAGAATAAGTGTGGCGCTAAAAAATGAACCGAGATTCCGATTGGATACCAGGCACCGATGATGTATATCGAAACTCAGTGGCAGTGGTCGTAGCATCACAATTCCGATGCCCTAAAAGTGTTCAAGAAATGGGGTGCACCGCCCCATGCGTATTTTATTGGTTGGTGATGAAAGGCGAATTCGCTCGGCACTCAGGCTGCTTTTCGAAAGCGAACCTGAA
>CBDVCG010000312.1:0-3538 GCA_965372425.1 uncultured Anaerolineales bacterium | reverse complement strand
CATTCATCAGGATTAATTTCCTAGATCCCCGTTCCCGAATTTGAATGGGAATTTTTCGAGATCTCAATCCACGAAAGATTCTCTCTGTATCAGAATCAGCGAAACTCTTAATCATCGATTTACATAATAGCGCGTTGCACTAATGGTGTCAAACGCAATTATGTGGGACTCCGGATACATTATCAGATTTGGAATGCATTCCCAGGGAGGGTATCCGCTAACCCAAATCTTTCAACATGTAGCTCTCCCCCAAATCGTATCCCAGCTTGCGATAATAACCGCGGGTACCCAAGGCCGCGATGACGCCAAGACGCTCGTAGCCGTGTTGGTGAGCAATTTCTTCCGCCCTCTCCATGAGCTTCGCACCTAATCCGCTGTGCTGCACCGCCCCGGCATGCGTCTTCCCCACTCCAACGGACTGACCATAGACATGCACTTCTCGAACGATCGCCGCATCATGGAGGTCGGGCAATCCGGTATCCAGCTCCTTCCGGTTGGGCAGGGATAGGCGCAGGTATCCGGCCAGATCGCCCTCGGGTGTCTCAAAAGAGAGGAAATGCTCCTCAGCAGCGCCGGCGTCATAGCTGAGTTCCAGCATTTCAAACTGGGCGTGATCGAGCTGTTTCCCACGCACTTCGCGGCAGCGGATGCACTGGCATCCCTCTCCCCGTCGCTTCATCTCGATTTGAACATCTTGGCGCAGGCTTGTTCGTTTGTTACCAGCGACAATATTCGTCGAGGGGATATCCCGAATAATTCTGTTCACCCGGCAGTAACGGGGGATGGTCGTCTTGATCTCCGCAAGGAGATCGGTTAATTCTTCCGTCGTGTACGGTTCGTACTCGCCCCGCTCCCAGTATGGGTACAAGTCGGTATTTTCAAGAAGCTGACAGGGATAGATTTTCAATTCATCTGGACGCAGATCGACATCTTCCCAGAGTTGATTAAAATCCTCGCGGTCAGATTCCAGGGTTGCGCCAAGAAGATTGGGCATCCAGTGCAGTACGATCTTGAACCCCGCAGCGCGAAGCAGCCTGACGGCATCGCGCGTGGCTTCTACATCATGACCGCGATGATTACGTTCGAGGATCTCGTCATCGAAGCTCTGCGCCCCCATCTGTACTTTTGTGACACCCAGCTGACGCAGCCGGGCGATCTCTTTATGGTTGATGTAATCGGGACGAGTCTCGATCACCAATCCGACGTTGCGGTGGCCGGCACTCTCGTTTGCGTCCTGCGCTTCCTTCAGTGTGCCGGCCTCGAACCCATTCATGGCATCCAGACATCTTTTGAGGAACCATTCCTGGTAATCCCGCTTGTATGCGCTCCATGTGGCGCCCAGGACGAGCAATTCGATCTTATCAGTGGGGTGACCGATGGCATCGAGCGCTTCAATTCTTGCGAAAGTCTGGTCAAAGGGTTCAAATTCGTGATGGAGGGCGCGCATCGCCCCGGGCTCATCGGGCAGGTAGGATTTAGGCATGCGCACATCGGTCGGGCAGAAGATGCATTTCCCTGGGCAGGGATATTTTTTAGTAAGCACCGTCACCGTCGTCACACCGGATAGCGTTCGCACGGGTTTGAGCCGCAGCGCCTCCATGATCTCGGTCTCGACAGGCCACTCCCCCGAAGCCGTCAGCCCGCGATAGGTATGCATGAGTACATGCTTTCCCATATAGCCGCCCTCAGGGATTGGATGCAGCCGCACCGCCTGGTCCACGCTCAACCCGGCACGGACATCGTCAAGTATGACCCTCGCCAGTGCGAGCTCATCCGGGGTGTAATCGCGCTCATCCAGCCAAGCCTGATGCTGGCTCATGGGCGTATAATCCTGGTAATGAAAGAGGAAATCGCTGTTCGGCTCATTGACCTTAATCGAGGATTCTACCAGAGCTTCGCCGGAGCCTTCTCCGATACGCGCGGGCGCCTGCAGCCTGGCGTGGTCAACCTGCTGGACACGCTCACGATGGAAGAGCGGATTCTCGATCTTGGATGTGGAAATGGCGAGTTGGCGGCCGAGCTGGAAGGGAGGGGATTCAGGGGGACTTACCTCGGTGTAGACTTCAGCCCGGAGATGCTGGAGATCGCACGGGGCAAGGTAAGTTCACCAAAGTACGCCTTCCATGAGGTCGATATCACCCAACTCGGGAAGCTGACAGCACTGAGAGAAATCCCCGCCAGCCCGTTTGACCTTGTCTTCGCCTTCGCCGTGCTGCATCACATCCCGAATGAGCCCCATCGTCTGGCGCTGACTCATGAGATTCACGCCCTCCTCGTTCCGCAAGGAAGGTTCGAGCTGTCGAATTGGAACTTCATGGCCAGCGATCGCATGCGTGCTCGTTTGGTCCCCTGGGAGGAAGTTGGATTGGGTGATGCCGATGTCGATGAGGGCGATTATCTTCTCGATTGGCGTCGGGAGGGTCGCGGGCTACGGTACGTCCACCACTTCTCGGATGATGAACTGGGGCAGCTTGCAGAAAGGAGCGGCTTCCGGGTCGAGGGAACGTCGTATTCTGATGGTGAGGGCGGGCGCCTGGGCTTCTATCAGACCTGGGTGAGGGGTAAAAACGACTAAATCAGACCGTTCTTTTGACGCCCCATCAGGCGCATGGTAGAATGCCTCAGCCCAGGAGGGAAACCTCTCGAGCCCGGAGGGATGGCCGAGTGGACGAAGGCGGTGGTCTTGAAAACCACTGTGGGTTTATGCCCACCGGGGGTTCGAATCCCTCTCCCTCCGCCTTGTAGTTCATCACAAAGGGGAGGTGCCGGAGTGGTTGAACGGGGGCGCCTGCTAAGCGCTTGTAGGGGCCAAAACCTCTACCGTGGGTTCGAATCCCACCCTCCCCGCTAATAAAAAAAATATCGATGCGCCCGTAGCTCAGCGGATAGAGCACGTGCTTGCGGAGTAAGGGGTCGCAGGTTCGAGCTCACCAATACCCCCATATATAGCCTCTCAATATGGTTTTCGCCTCAAAATCACCATATCTGGGAGGCGAAATGTTTAACCAACAGAACCGAGAAAATCGAAATGGGCACTTACTTAAGCAGGAATTGGGGGAAGCATATCTTGATTTCATGCTCTCAAGACAGGCCATACTTTGCAAAGAAAGCACTCTGGAGTTTTACAAGTTCACCACTGGAAAATTTGTGGAATGGTTAGATGTAGACACACCCCTTGAATTAACCAACAAACATGTAAGAGCCTACCTGGCTGAGTTGGCAAGCAGGAAATTGAGCGATACAACAATCCACTGTCATGCCAGAGCAATTCGGACTTTCGTTAAATTCCTTCATGCAGAGAAATACATAGAAGAACCTATCACCTTTCCCATGCCTTCGCTATCGGCAAAGCGATTGCCAGTTCTCTCAATCGAAGATGTCCACCATGGTTGAAGATGATTTGGGTGAGGCTCATAAAGAGCATGGACCAACCGATAACATTCTGAAGCAATCAATTTGCACTAACAGATATCTTATAAAGGCTTCCTACTAACCCTTGTGTTCTCTTTTCCATGGGCTATTATTATTATCTACACTG
>CBDVCG010000311.1:0-3540 GCA_965372425.1 uncultured Anaerolineales bacterium | reverse complement strand
GAGTACGTCCTCCTGATGTCCATGGAGAACGGACTTCTCCGTGCCGTCTGGCACCTCCCATATCCGGATGGATTGGTCCACACCTCCGGAAGCGAGCAGCCTACCATCAGGATTAAGTGTGACCCTGAATATGCCCCAGACATGGCCCTCAAATATCCCCATCTCCTCAAAATCCACCATGTTCCATAATCGAACAGCACCGTCGGATCCGCCACTTGCGAGGATGGAGCCGTCCGAGTTGAACGTGATTTCAAATGTCTGACGACCTTGTTGTATCGCAGCGATCTCATCTCCGGAGTTCATATCCCAGAAGCGCACATCTCCGTCGATATCGGCCGACGCTAAGAGCGAGCCGGAGGGGTTGAATGCAAGCGTCGTAAGATAGGCATTTCCACCACGCAGGACGAACAACTCTTCGAGGTCAGAGGCCGACTGGGCGTTGATCTCAAGAAGGGAGGAAATATCCCACTCACTCGTTGGACGAGAAATTGTGGGCTCTGAATCGGGAAGAACGAGAACTTCTCTGGTGGGTGGCTCGGTGTTCTTTGTCTCACTCGACGCACAACCGATGAGCAGAATCATCCCCGAAATGATGAGCACCGTCATCTTTACATTCATCAGCAAGACCCTCCTTAAATTTTAGAGACAGTACCGAACCATGATCAGGGAGGAGCGATGTTGTTCCATCATCTCTTCTGGGCGGTGAGGGCGAGGATTTCCTTCTTTCCGAGCAGCTCCAGTTCAAGTATTTCGAAACCCTCAAATTCAGCCGCGAACTCATCAGGTGCAAAGATGTGGTGAGGGAGCCCCGCCTCCCAACCCGAACTGGGCACGAAAGTGCCGGGCTCGATTTCCACAGCAGCATCCTCTGGATCCACCTTTGAGGGTACGGTCACAAATGCGATTCCACCCCGCTTGATCACACGCCGGATCTCCCGAATCGTTCGTTTGACGGTGTCGATGACCGCATGATGGATGACTTGGGTGGATTTCAAGCCTCTGAATGTGTTCGCTCGGAACGGAAATTCCGCCCGCTTATCCGTCAGTACGAGGGATGCGAATTGCCCCTCCTGCTGGAGCCATCCATCTGCCATCCGCAGTGCGGTGATCGAGTTATCTGTTCCCGTGACCCGAAACCCGGTTTTCGATAGGTGCACGGTATGCCTGCCGCTGCCACATCCCAGATCAAGGATCGTAGTGCAGGAATGGGATTTATATGTATCTACCAGGTCATCGAAACGAGGAAAGGGTTCCTCGAATACACGCCCTTCTCTTTGATAAATCTCATCCCAGGGTTGTGGATCGACGTTCATGTTCGATCGATCTTCCTTAAACCTGCCCATGCATTCGATCCTCGCATAATAAGGGGGGTTATTGAACCCAATTACAGAGGCTCCTCGAGTAGGACTCGAACCTACAACTCAACGGACAAAGTTGTCATTCCTACTCGTATTGATATTCTTATTAGAGCACAAGGACCATGCTCAAATGCGGCGATGGAACGCCAGCGCAACTGAGATCAGATGGAGCTCCCTGTAATGTAAGTTGAGTCATCTCTCTCTTCGGTTGTCATATCAGATTTAACCAACGTCAGAAACATAGCTGACGAAATCCCCGCCGATCCAAAAATCATGCACATCACCATGATCTGATATCTTACAGCGATCAAGGGTGAAACCCCCGATAAGATTTGCCCCGTCATCATGCCAGGAAGAGAAACCAGACCTACTGCGAACAGCGTATTCGTGATTGGAATAAGAGAAGCTTGAAGTGCGATGCTTCGCGCCCGTTCATACGGAACGTCCCTATTTGTTTCTGCCTCTACTCTTTCTCCTGCAAGGCTGATGCTGTTCATTGCGCCCGCGAAAATCATCCCTGCCAGAGGGATCACAGAACTCGGCAAATACCACGGCTGAAGGTCGAGCACACCTTGAGTCATGATGATTAGAATAACGCCCCCACCCAGCGAGATAGATAAAAACGATTTTATGTACAGTTTCTTCCGGGGGATATTTAACGTTCGCAAGGCGATCCAGCTTGATGAAAAAAGCATAACACTGAGAACAGCGGCAACAGCTAAAGCGTTATCCGTTTCGAAAATATACGTTAGAACATAGCCAATGAGCAGAAGCTGAATGAGCATCCGGAAAACGGCATATATCGAGTTTTTATAGTCAAGCATCCATTTCCAAAGGATGAGGATCACAACAATGACTGGGATGAAAGCCAGTGCTAACTTTGCAAAGGGTATTGTTTGCATCAAATTACTCGTACCGGATCAGCTGAGCGTGACCATGGCTCGCCGTTCGTGGTGGAGTACATTTCATGAGACCTCCCGGTATTGAGCTACCCGTGCCGTGTGTTTTCTGAGAAACGTCTGGGGTTTTCAAGGTCGCCCCCCTTTTCTCGACCCTATATGATACAAATTTGCTGCCACTTCGCGCGGCACACCGCACCCTCCTGAGCGAAGCGGAAGGGGTTTGCTGACGCGAAGCCGGCGGTCTATTCTTTCCAATCGCCCATTTGATAAGAAATGAGTTCTCAATCGATGGTCCCCTGGAATCCACCCGTTCGCAGTCAAAATTGGCAACTGCTTCTACTCGCCAGGCGAACGAATCTCCTTCAAGCGGGCTTGTTCGTGGCGACGTGTTGGGCCACATATTGAGCGTCTCTCACCATGCCATAGATAGATTGGGAGGTCACGGTGGATTGGAATCTCAGGCCGACGAAATACAGGCCCGGGGCGGCAGTCACCAGCCCGCGCTCGTGAACCGGCTGCCCAGCAGTATCGAATACCCCGTCCCTATTCAGGGGTTCGATGAAGTCGTATCTGGCCTGGAATCCTGTGCACCATACTACGCTTAGATCCTCGAGCGTCACTGTTCTGCCATTGGAGCAGCGAATGCCAGCCTGGCCGAGCCCGCTCACCTTTCCGACAAGTTCAATACCGTACTTTTTTGCCAATTGCTTGGGAGAGGGCGGTATCGTGGGGTCCCCTTTGCCAGCTGGAGCAAACTTCCTCCCCAGCCACGAATTTGGCTTGAGGTCCATTAAGTGAAACCACCTCATGAGAGTATAGATTGGGATACCCAGGATTTCTAGCGGAATGGTCCAGTTCCCGCTCACCGCCAAGGTGAGTTCCCCGAATTTCCCGGATCTAGCCAGGTCTTCACATATCTGGACCCCGCTGTTTCCACTGCCCACAACGAATACGCGCCCTGAATTGATCTGCTCAGGATTTCGGTACTCGCTTGAATGAAGTTGTGAAATTGATACGGGCAGCTCAACAGCAACAGACGGGATCTTGGGATTTCGCAGGGTCCCTGTGCAGATCACGACGTTCGCTGTTTCGTAGGTGGAATCCGTAGTAGCCACAACCCAGGTGTCGTGCTGGGCTTATCTGACTGAAGTGACCTCTGTGAACTCACTTATCGGGGGATTGACCGCGGCGAGGGTTGATTCAAAGTAACTCAGGGCTTCCACTTTCGATCCCAGTGCATCTCTGCTCGCTCCAGCCGCAAACTCCTTCGTAGCTCCGGG
>CBDVCG010000310.1:0-3547 GCA_965372425.1 uncultured Anaerolineales bacterium | reverse complement strand
CGCACCGCAAAGGTCGAGCCCTTTTCCAATGCCACCGGCGTGATCAGCTCCACCGTCAAATTTACATTGTCCCCGGGCATGACCATCTCGACGCCTTCCGGCAGCTCGATCGTCCCCGTGACATCCATCGTCCTCAAATAAAACTGCGGTCGATAGCCCGTAAAGAACGATTTGTGGCGCCCCCCCTCTTCCTTCGTCAGCACGTACACTTCGCTCAGAAACTTCCTGTGCGGCGTGATCGAACCCGGTATGGCCACAACCTGCCCGCGCTCTACCTCGTCTCGATCAATCCCACGCAGCAGCAGCCCAAGGTTGTCCCCTGCCTGTCCCTCGTCCAGCGACTTGTGGAACATCTCTACCCCGGTCACCACCGTGCTTATCGATTTGTCCCGCAGCCCCACAATATCAACGGCATCTCCCGTCTTGATCTGCCCGCGGTCCACGCGCCCCGTCACCACCGTCCCGCGCCCCTTGATCGAGAATACGTCCTCGATCGACATCATGAACGGCTTGTCCAGCTCCCGCTTCGGCTCGGGTATGTACTCGTCTATCACCCGCAGCAGTTCCTTGATGCTCTCGTATTCCGGCGCATCAGGATCCTCGCTCTCGCTCTCCAATGCCTGCAGCGCACTCCCCCGCACGATCGGCGTCTCGTCGCCAGGGAATTTGTAATCCGTCAACAGCTCCCGCAGCTCCAACTCCACCAGCTCCAGAAGCTCCTCATCATCCATCATGTCGATCTTGTTCAAATACACCACGATCGACGGTACATCCACCTGCCGCGCCAATAACACGTGCTCGCGCGTCTGCGGCATCGGCCCATCCGGCGCTGCCACCACCAGTATCGCACCGTCCACCTGCGCCGCCCCCGTGATCATGTTCTTGATGTAGTCCCGGTGTCCCGGCATGTCCACGTGCGCATAGTGCCGCTTCTCCGTCTCGTACTCCACGTGCGCAATCGCTATCGTGATCCCGCGCTCTTTTTCCTCAGGAGCATTGTCGATCGAATCAAACGGACGGTAGTCTGCAAACCCCAAAAACGACGAGTACTTCGTCATCGCTGCCGTCAGCGTCGTCTTCCCGTGGTCGATGTGGCCCATCGTCCCTACGTTCATGTGCGGCTTGGTCCGCTCAAATTTTGCTTTCGTCATCTCCGCTACTCCTTACTTTATTATGCCGGTTGACATATTCTATTAGAGCCCTCAAGGGGAATTGAACCCCTGACCCCGTTCTTACCAAGAACGTGCTCTACCGTCTGAGCTATGAGGGCCTACTCCGCTAAACTTCCCGACAGCTAGACAAGCAATCTGCATGGCTATCAGTGGGCGGTGACGGATTCGAACCGCCGTAGGCTTATGCCAGCTGATTTACAGTCAGCCCCCGTTGGCCACTTGGGTAACCGCCCTCGTTAAGACCGTACAAGTTACCCCATGGAAGAGCAAGCCGACGATGGGAATCGAACCCATAACCTACCGCTTACAAAGCGGTTGCTCTGCCGTTGAGCTACGTCGGCATGACAAGAAAACGCGCCTCACCTGCTCGGCGCCATTTTATTATACCAGACTCCCATGCCGACTTTGCCTGCCGAGTCTACCAAGATTCATATGTACCGTCAATAAAAACTAGGCCGGAGGATCTCCCCCCCCAACGACTTGTCAGTGTCTTCTTCATGAGCGTCGACTTAGTGAGAACATTGCGATGGATCCGGCCACGGAGGCATTCAGAGATTCAACTCTTCCTACGATGGGAATCTTGATTAAATAGTCGCAGGAATCGCGCACCAACCGTCCCAATCCATCTCCTTCATTTCCCACCACCAGAGCCAGGGGGCCATCAGAATGAAATTCACCGAGCGGGACAGCCGCGGGATCATTCTCCAGACCTGCGATCCAGAATCCTTCTTTTTTTAATACACGGATTGCCTGTGCAATATTCTGTCTCGCAATATACAGATGTTCACTGGCCCCGGCTGAGGCACGAAGGACAACTTGAGTCACACCTACCGCGCGCCGGAGCGGGAGCACAACGCCTCGCAAACCGAATACTTCGGCCGATCGCAGCAAAGCACCCAGGTTCTGGGGGTCCTGAATCCTGTCCAGGAGCAGCACGCGGGGCGCAGCTGCGTTCTCTTTCGAGTGCGCCAAGATGACCTGCAAATCTTCATAGGGATATGCGCCCACACTGGCTGCCACTCCCTGATGATGTGTGTACTCGTCATCGAGGATTTTCCTTGGTACGCGCTCCACCGGGATACCGGTTTCATCCGCCATCTCTATGATGAGAAGAAGGCGGCCTTGAATTGAAGCCCCTTCTGCAATTCTAACGTGATAGACGGGTCGTCGATCTGCGCGCAGAACTTCGAGGAGAGCATTCCGTCCGTATATTCGTTCTCGTTTACCTGCGGTCATTCCTGGATCTCAGTGCGGGAACAATATATCTGCTGGGAAAGCCAAAGAAGATTGTTTGCCCCCATTTATATCGTATGCCAGGTGGGGCCTTCCTTGCCATCTTCGACCTGGATACCCAGATCTGCCAATCTATCACGTACGAGGTCAGAAAGCTCCCATTGCTTCGCTTGACGCAGCTCCTGACGAACTTCGACCAGGAGCTCAATATAGGGTGTGGCTTCTTGTCCGCGGCTCTTCTCCACACTCAGCTTCAATCCCAGCACACCCGTAAGGACTCGCAGCGTTTCTTGAGCTTTCCCAAGCGGTTCCGCCTCAAGTCCTGCTGTCCTGGCCTGGTTGATCTCTCTGACCAAATCAAATATATGCCCTAAGGCTCCGGCGGTGTTGAAGTCATCATCCATCGACGTTTCGAAACCGCGCCGGGCTTCGTCCGTCGCTTCCGTCAATGTCGTTTCTATTTCGGAGGGAATCTTGGTAAGAGGCGCTGCGGGTCGCAAACCACCCTTGATTCGATCTAAAGCCCGTACAGCTTGCTCGACTACCTCTTCATTGAACGTGAGCGGACTTCGATAGCTGGCGTTCAAAACTAAAACCCGGAGCACGTCACCTTCATACGATTCTAAAAAATCGTTTACATTGAACACGTTTCCGGTGGATTTCGACATCGCTTCACCGCTGAGCTGCATCATGCCATTGTGTACCCAGTACTTCGCAAACGGCTTTTTAGTGAAGCTTTCAGACTGCGCAATTTCATTTTCGTGATGCGGAAAGATAAGATCGTTCCCGCCTCCGTGGATATCGATCTGTTCACCAAGATGATGAAGACTCATCGCAGAGCATTCGATATGCCAACCCGGTCGCCCTGTACCCCAAGGACTTTCCCAGGCGGGCTCACCAGGTTTTGCGGATTTCCAGAGTGCAAAATCAGCCGGATCTTCCTTCCGTTCATCGACCCTTAAGCGAGCCCCCGCTTGCAGGTCCTCGAGTTTGCGATGTGAGAGACGTCCATAATCTTCGTCGCTAGAAACTCGAAAGAAAACATCTCCGTCAACTTCATAGGCAAAACCACGTTCGACGAGGCCGTTCACCATCTCAATGATCTGATCGATCTCTTGTGAGACACGTGGATAAGCTTGTGC
>CBDVCG010000309.1:0-3556 GCA_965372425.1 uncultured Anaerolineales bacterium | reverse complement strand
ACCATCAACATCATCACCATCATCACAGGATGCGTCGTATGTCATGGATGGGGAGGTATCGATCGCCAGCACAATGTCCACAGACGCAGTCTCCGACACGGCGGTAGCCTTGATATCAATGGATCCAAAACCGATAATCGGGAGGAACGAAAATTCAACTGGCATCACCCCGTTGACTCGGACATACTTACGAGGGGAGGGAGTATGATTGGGATCACCGGGAGGAGGATTTGGATCTAGTGGCGGCCAATGAACCCCATCACCATCATTATCCGGGGGGCAAAGCGAAATGTCATGGTAGGGATCCATATTCCCCGCAGTAGCGTTAGATAAATCACACCGTTTAACTTCGGCTGTCGCCGAGCTGACGCTGTTCAGGCTGATGAAATCATTTGCAGCCGCCTCGATCTCCGAAATCGGGCGACCCTCTCGAAACTGGCTTGCAGCGGCGAGCGAAGCAGAATCGACAGCACGTCGCAAGTGACCGATTTGGATGAACAGGATACCCGCATCGACGGCAAGGCCGATGAAGGCCGCCAGCCCAATAAAAGCCATCGCCAGGATGACCATCACCTGACCGCGCTGCAGCTTGGTGTTCTCTCGTTTAGGAAGTTGGTGTAGGTTCGACATTGACATTCGGCATCATACTATATGCGTATAGGGTTATCGTATCAGGGACAAACGCGGTGATCCACGGCAGACCGAGGACCATGTGATAATCGTAATAAATCTCTACTAGGACCATCCCCGTTGCCGGCGCCGTACCATCCAAGCGAGCTGTGATGTCGTCACTTGAAAAACTTGATACATGATTTCCATTGAGATCCAAGCCATTCTCCCCCCACCCGTTCGGGAACCGTTGATCCACAGCCCCGTCCATTAACGAGAAGGCGGAAATCACGATGTCGTCCGTTGTAGGATCCAGGGTGATCTGAGCACCAGATCCAAGGGAAATCGATTCCAGTGCAACCGTCTGCGCATTAGTGTAGAACACAGGATTTGGATCGCTATAGGTTCCGTCAGATTTTCGAATCGGATCATCGTTCGCTGCAAATCTGGCCGACTCACGTGCGGCATCGATCAAATCTAGATAATCGTTCAGCATGAACCCAAATTCGATCAAACCTGACAGCATCATAATCAGAATCGGAAGCAAAATCGTGAATTCCACCAGGCTTTGTCCACGAGATTTATTATGCTTTCGGGGACGGCTCAATTTGTTTGAAAGCTTTGATCGCATTCTCACCCTTTGGAACCCTGATCTGAAATTCCTCCAAGCGTAACCTTCTCACATTATACGAGGCACCCGCTTGAAATCAGGTAGTACCTCGGGTACAGCCGCCAAGACTGTCAACATATGGAGACGGCTTTGTAACGAAAGTGAGACACTGGAAGCGTGTTTCTTTAAGGCGTCATCCCCAGAAGACGCTCCAGAGCAGTCCAACCGGAAAAATATACCACCATTGCGCCCAACACAAGAAAGGGGCCATAGGGTATCGGTATGAACGCAGCGTAACGCTTTCGGACGACCATATAGAGTATGAACAGGATGCTGAAGATACCCCCGTAAATCATGCCGCGCAGCAGCGCCTCAACGACACCTGGAAATCCGACCGTGATTCCGATCAAAGCGGCCAGGGTGACATCACCGAATCCAAACGGGACTTCGTCCAACGCTTCACCACGACGCCGGGAGACCCATCTGGCGAACAATCCACCCAGCAGGTAGAGCAGCAGAAAGACGATAAATCCAAGCGCGGCTCCAACCAGGGCTCTCTTCCAACCCATGCGTGGGTCCAGGACGCTGAGGATGAAGATGATGCCCATCGATGGGAATGTCACCACATGGAGGATTAATCGATGCTCTAGGTCGATCACAACGATCAGCAAGTAGATCCCCCCGATGATGACGGCGGCAGCGTAAGAAAATGATGAAATCGACCAATGCAATATCGCCATTGAGCCCAGGATGGCTAACAGCTCCACCCAAAGCGCTCGCCAGAGCCGTGGCGTCCGGCAATATGGGCAGTGCCACGATCGGCTTATGAATGCGAGGATGCCAGACCAAGCAACGAACGGCCTTGGCGCGCTGCATTCCGGGCATTGAGGAAAATATGGAATTCGACGCATACTCGGGAGGCTATCGGAAAGAAGGTTGATGATCACACCCAAGAGCCAGCCGAGAAATCCAGCGAGGAGTACCATAGCAGCAGATTATACATGGATGCCTTTTTTTGCGCGGCCAGAATCACCAGGCTTGCCATTGAGGTGCAAAGGGAGGGCGCGACAAGGAAAAAGGGATTGAGCACAAAGGCACGAAGGTCGCAAGGAGAGTCGGATCACAGAAATTTTGGGGAATACGGTCCTTCGCACCTGCTCAGGCGTCGCCCTATCATGCTCCTCGGAATTGCATCCATCAGACCCCTGGTCGGTCTCATAGCTTAAGCCCGAAGGGCCGCCCAAGGACTCCTGGTCCTTCGGGCTGAGATCGAGGGTGCGAAGCGCCCTTCTGCGCTGAGCCCGGAGGTTAAACTCCGGGCGTACGCTTGAGCTGTCATTTCGAGCGAAGCGAGAAACCCCTATGATGTTTTTCTTGAGCGCTCCAGCTGCAGAAATGAGCGCCGCCCCCTTGCATAATAAGGTTTGGACTTAAACCTCCCGCAGGTTTGGAACCTGCGGGAGGTTAGAAATATTCTTCCAAAGCTACTTCCTCCGCCATCGTCTGGCAGCACCTCCCTCAGAAGCTGCTGCCCAGTCCCATGATGGTATGTGGCTATCGTGATTTCTAAATCTTCCAGGTATTCTTCCCACAAACATCCTGCCAACTCATGTGACTCAAAACGGTGATCATCATTTCTACAGCAGACTCGCCTCCCAGTAGCCTGGTGATCACTCATGCAAGCCAGGGTTTCATCTTCTCGTTAATATCCATCGTGCAGCCGGTGGATATCGCCACATAGACAAGCAAAACTATGTAGTGCTAGAATGCGTGCATGTTCAAGGGACTACCGCAGCCAGATCGTAATCGGTTGAGCGCAATGACAGCATTGGTCGCGTTAACCTACACATTAATCCGAATAGTGGACCTTCCCTCCCTTCAAACCGAATTTGAAATTGTTGGATTGTTTGTTCGTCTCGACATCAGTCCACGCACGATGATGCTCGCACTGGCAGCAGTGATCACAGCCACCGGGGCGGACTGGCTCATTAGGTCTCATCCCCGGTACGACCAGCATCAATCATCACTCGAACATCTGGTCATTCCTGGCCTCGCCGCCCTTGCGGCAGGAGCAATTCTCACCCGCTTACCTGAAGGTCCCGCGCTATGGATTGGTGTTCCACTGACCGCGATCTTGCTGATGGGAGTGTTGGTGGCGGAGTTTATCGTCAATGACGCTGATGACCCTCGATACGATATTGCAGCCGTTCTTTTAAAGACCCTCGCGTTCACACTTCTCATCGGCGTCTTCTTCGTCATTCGATCCACTGGCATGCGTGCCATATTCTCCGTGCCCGTTATTTTCTTATCCAGCGGGGCAGTAGTCTGGCGGCTTCA
>CBDVCG010000308.1:0-3557 GCA_965372425.1 uncultured Anaerolineales bacterium | reverse complement strand
CAGCCTCTCCAAACTTCATGCTCCCCAACCGGTTTTCCATCTCATAAAGTGTTGCCGCTATCGTGATGCTTCCCGATTGGAGCTGGTTCGTGATGCCATCTGCGATGCTGTGGATGATTCCTGCTGAAATGGGGCTGCCGCGATTTGCATAGACCAGAACTTCTGTCTCTCCGAATTCCGGTTTAAGAATGGGCACCGAGGTAAGACTTTCTGAAAAATCTCCCGGGATGATGATTGCGGCGGTGAACACACCCGCATCGACTGCCATCTCGGCTGCATGGACCAAATCTTCATGAGACGAAATGTCAAACTCGATGAAATCAATCGCGCCTTCGTCCCGAAGACTTTGCACCACAGCCGGCGTAAATACAGTCGCATCGGTCAGTTCATTGAGATCGGTGGTCTGGTCGTCTTCAGGATTAAGTTCACCGCACTCACTGGGATCCAGTAGAAGATCGTCATCTCTCGTCAAGCCTGGGACGAGGATCGCTGTGAAAATGTCCCCATAATTGACGCCGTACTGATTCCCCTCATCGAGATTGACGATGGAAATGGGGATGTCCGTAATTGGCGCCTGGTTGCTGCCCAGACCACCGAACGCTAATCCTACAATCGTGGAAAGTGCCAGGGGTGTAGCAATCATGATGACGAGCAGCGTTCGATCCGTAAATCGAACGTAGATTTCGCGCCAGGCTATGGCCGCAATCTTACGCACACTATTCCCTGAGCTCTCTTCCCGTTAACTTTAGAAAAACCGCCTCGAGATCAGGCTCGCGCACCTCTACGGATTGAATATCAAGCTCATCCTGATAGGCAAGCTGGATTAGGTTTGGAAGCGCTTTTCGCCCGCGTTTAGCATTGACGACGATCAATCCGCTCTCGTTAAGTGGATCATCCCCCCCTTCGCCGGGAGGGTCGAAGCTCACCTGACTTACCCCTTCGATCTGCTTTTCAATTTTTTGCAGGAAGCCGTCAGGTATTTGCTGCTCACCTACATTGAGGATAAGACGATCCTCTTCGCCTACCATTTGTATGAGATCGCCCTGGGTTCCCAGTGCGATAATCTCCCCATAATCAATAATACCCACACGATCGCTCAGCTCTTGTGCCTCTTCCATGAGGTGGGTTGTGTACACGACCGTGATGCCGAATTCGTCTCGCAATTGCTTAACCGTATCAAGGATGCGGCGGCGATTTTGAGGGTCGATTCCCACAGTCGGCTCGTCCATGTAAAGCAGTTCCGGTTGATGGATCAGGCCAACCCCGATATTCACCCGTCGTTTCATCCCACCTGAGTATGTCTCGATCTTCTCGTCCTGGCGCTCTTTCAAGTCGATGAACTCAATGATTTCGTCTACCCGTCGTGATAGCTCCTTCCCGCTTAGGTCATACATCTTGCCAAAGAAGACCAGATTCTGGCGTGCACTTAGCGCGGGGTAGAGCGCGACCTCCTGAGGGATGACGCCGAGCAATTTCTTTGCTTTTAACGGAGAATTTGTGATGGAATAACCGCCGATTACAGCCTCGCCCTCCGTTGGCTTGATAAGACCGCTGATCATCGATAGGGTCGTGGTCTTCCCCGCACCGTTAGGTCCGAGCAGGCTGAAGATCTCACCCTTGTAGATGTCGAGATCGATGCCTTTTACGGCCTGGATCGGAGCGCCGTTTGTCGATGGAAAGGTTTTTTTCAACCCTCGAATTTCGACCATGGTCTCCATAAGGTCACGTCCTTCTAATAACATGTGGATGAATTGTCCAGGCAGAACTCCAGATTCATGCCAAGAGAATGCTGCTATCTCTTCATAGAGTTCGGGGATAATTAATAATGCATCTTACCTGGAGCTGGGTTTCCTTCTGAGCAGGATTGAGATTAGGAATTCTGGAGGATTAGATTGTAGAACGATTTGAGTCCGATGTGTGCTTTCTGAATCCCGAACTATTCTACGAGTTCTCCCTCAAGAGGATATCCTGCTTCCTCCCAGGCGCTTAATCCCCCCGAAAAGCGGCTCACATTTTCGAAACCCTGGTCGGTGAGAAAGTGATAGGCCATCAAGCTCGCAGGACAAAGTGAATCTGAACAATACACGATAATCCTGTCTGCGGGCTGCAGTTGATTGAGCAGATCTTCAGGCCTGTGGAGGTTTAATGAACCCGGGATGTGCTTGCCCTGGAATGCAAGGTCACCGAGAGTCATCACGAGTTTGATGTCATCACCCCGATCCAACTTCTCTTTTAATTCGGTTGCTTCGATAATATCCATAATTCGGCTCCTCAATGAGATGGACCTTCTTGTACAGATGATCAACGATCCAGAAGGTCATTCTTTCTACTTCTCAAGATTATAACCTGCATCCCTGATCCCAATTCAAGTTTTAAGCTCAGGATGGGTCTCTATCGCCTAAGAGTGTGAGAGGGATGTTCGGCCTCGAATCTAGAACGGGGATGGAGTATGATTGCGATTGAGAATCTCGCTCGTCCACCGCAGCGGATTTGGGTTTAATTTCTAGCCCCCTCCAGGAGGGGCAGAATGGAAAGGAAGTTCAACCATGCGTCGTCCTATCATTGCAGCAAATTGGAAAATGAATCTGGGAAGGTCCGAGGAAGCCCTGGAGTTTGTGCGACAGATTCGGTCCTCCCTGTATCAGCTTGATGACGTGGATATCGTGATATGTCCCCCAGCGACTGTCCTCATCGATCTGGCTGAAATTCTTCAACCGAAAAAGATTGGTCTGGGTGCGCAGAATATGCACTGGGAAGGCTCAGGCGCCCACACCGGCGATCTCTCACCCGTAATGATCGCAGAAGTATGTCAATATGTCATCATCGGTCACTCGGAGCGGCGTGCGCTCGGGGGAGCGGGGGAGAGCGATGAGGCGATTATGTTGAAGGTGGCTGCGGCAATAGCTCACGGTCTCATCCCCATCCTTTGTGTGGGAGAGAATCTGGATCAAAAAGCAGCCGGGGAAACTCAAGGATTCGTAGGTGGTCAGGTGCGCTCCGCGCTGGAAGGGCTTGAGGGGGAGCAGGTCGAGAAGCTTGTTGTGGCCTACGAACCTATTTGGGCTATCGGCACGGGGGAGGCCGCAACTCCTGCGGATGCGAATCGCGTCATCGGGATAACCGTACGCGGCGCCATTGCTGATCTATTTGGTGAGGAAGTTGCCCAGCAGGTACGAATTCAGTACGGTGGAAGCGTGAATGCGGACAATATCGCTGAGTTTATGGGGATGCCGGATATCGATGGGGCGCTTGTGGGAGGGGCAAGCCTTAAGCCTTCCTTTGTCGATCTGGTCAGAAGAGCAGCTTGAACCTGGCAGCCCGCACCTGGACTGGAAGATTTAAGAAAATCTGCTGGAACCATATATGTCAAAAGTCCGACCACCAGCGTCGGACTTCATCCATTCTCACATGAGAGCTATAGATCACTCTTTAATAAAAATTTCATCCACAATGCCGACGATCACGGCTCGAACTGCGCCAGGGTCGATGTTTAAAACTTTCCTCGCCCCGATGCCTTCATCGATCACAAGGACCGTATCGCCGGGACCTGCAAGCGC
>CBDVCG010000307.1:0-3572 GCA_965372425.1 uncultured Anaerolineales bacterium | reverse complement strand
ACTGAGCAACCATGCTGCAATCAGCAGCGCAGCAGATCGCAGAAGGATGGGCTGCAGAGGCGGGATTACGGAATCGGTTTGTACGACAGAAAACGCCGTCGCGGTTAAGAGACCAATGAATGTAAACCCAACTGCCCAGCGTATGCCGCGGGATAAATTGAGCGTAACAGGACCAACCAACAGGCTCCACCATAGCGGACTTTGGAAATAACCAGTTAGTGCGATCGTTCCCAGTGCAAAGCCAAGATCGAGAAACACAGTGATCCAGTCCAGCCAGCCAGGATGGAAGCCCATCATTTGACTGATGCTGATTAAGAGGGTCAAGAGGACCCACCCAGCATATAGAAATATGTAGGCATCGGAAAGCGCCCCGCTGCTTGCAGCCACGAGCAGCAAGGCTGCCAGAAAAAGGCTTCGGAGCGCCAGCAGTATCCAAGCTTGTATGGAAGCAGTACGAACGCTAATTTGAGCTCTCATCGACTCTATGATAATCGCTTACTTCGAGCGTGCAACCCGATGTATCGGTACGTGGAACTTGCTAATGCGATCCTTGCGAACACGGTGCGACTTGTGATCCGTAATCATGGAGCAGGGTTTTCAAAGCATCTTCTAGGAAGAGGCGCTCTCTTCGTGTGCACGCAAACGTGCCCCCAATACGCCCCGCCGTGGTGCGAATATAAAGACCAGCGCAAAGATGGCGGTTTCGATAAGTACGATGGCTGGTCCTGAAGCGATGTCCAGGTAGAACGATAACAGCAATCCCATCACTGCCGATGTGACACCGATGAAGGCTCCAAGCACCATCATTGTCGGGAGACGTCGGGTGAGGAGATAGGCAGCCGAGGCGGGCGTGACGAGCATGGCGAGGACGAGCGCAACCCCTACGGCGCGAATAGAAAGCACGATGACTAGAGACAGCAACACCAACAGAAGGTACTGCAGGAAGGTCACAGGGAGGCGGAGTGTAGAAGCGAGCAGGGGATCGAAGGACAGCACAAGAAATTCTTTGTAGAATGCGAAAATTGTAATGAGAACGACGATCGCCAACGCGGTCATGAACCATAGATCTGAACTGGTCACACCCAGCAAGTCCCCAAACAGGATGTGGGTCAAATCCACCGCATAACTGCGCTGTAGGGAGATCAACGCAACCCCCAGCGCGAAGGCGCCAGCGAAAACGACTCCAATCGCGGCGTCCTCCTTGATATCCGATCGCCTGCTGATATACCCGATGAGAAGCGCGGCGAACACACCTATGATGAGGGCACCCAGCACCAGTGGCCAACCCAGGAGAAAGGCGATGACCACACCTGGAAGAATGATGTGCGCGAGCGCGTCCCCGAAGAAAGCCATCCCTCGCAAGACGACGTAGGTCCCCAGGATGGGGCAGACGACTCCGACGATGACGGCGGCGATAAGCGCCCGGGTCATGAATGGGTAGCTGAAAGGCTCGATGAACAGGCTGACCACTTCGCTCATATGGGATGCTCCTCATCACCGCCGCAGCAAGTATCCGCGAGGACGATGAGTCCATCTTCTCCTTCGAGGGCATGTACTTGACCTCCATAAGCCTCCAGGAGTGCTGGAGATGTAAGCACATCCTTGGGAGCACCATAGGCGACCATGCGTCGGTTCAGCAGCATCACCCGGTCGAAGCGCTCGGCTGCGAGGTTTAAGTCGTGTGTGGCTACCAGGACGGTGACGCCCTCCTCTTTTAGTTCGTCGAGAATCGAGAATATCCCCTCCTGGCTCGGGAGATCGAGCCCTGAAAATGGTTCGTCCAGCAATAGAATCTCAGCTTCCTGCGCGAGCGCCTGAGCGATGAAAACCCGCTGCTGCTGTCCCCCGGAGAGCTCACTGATCTGCCGATCCCCGAGATGCTCCACGCCCACCCGCGAAAGGGCTTCGCGTACAAAGCTCCAATCTTTCTTAGTGGGCCAGCGGAACAAACCAATTTTACGCACCCGCCCCATCATGACCACGTCCGTCACGGTGGCTGGAAACTCCCAATCGACTTGACTGCGTTGGGGGACATAGGCGATGCAGACATGCCCACCCGGGCCGTGTCCGTACACGTGGACGGCGCCCTTGGTGGGTTTAAGCGTACCGGCAATGATCTGGAATAAGGTCGTCTTTCCTGCGCCATTCGGACCGACGACGGCGATCCTCTTCCCTGGATCCAGGCTGAAGGAGACATCATCTAACGCGAGCGTGCCGTTGTAGCTCACACTGATTTGTTCTGCCTCGATAGGGGGAGAGGCCGCATCATGCTTTGTAGGAGAAGGTATGATCATAGGATATTCACTCGTCGGATTTGGACCCTCGTATGATGGGTATTGTACTTCTTTAGTTCCAGATGGAAGATTTGGAGATCACGCACTATTGCACTCTGCCTGGAATTGCACCTGATTGTGGGCATGAACTGGGATTCCTCTCATCGCAGTGCTCCAACTATCGTTAGAAGGTCGAAGCGCATGAGCTCGATATAGGTCGAGGCTGGCCCGTCTGGCGGGCTCAGCGCGCCCACATATACGGAGATAACCTCGGCGCCGGTGTCGGCCGCGATGCTTTCAGCAAGCGCTGGGTTTGTCGTTGTGCTCACGAGGATGATTTTTACGTCAAGCTCCCGGAGCGTATCTGTGAGGTCCGCGAGTTCTTGCGCCGAGACCGAAGCAGAACTGCTGAACGAAGGGATCACAGAGCCGACAACCTGAAACCCGTAGCGGTCAGCCAGATAGCCGAAAGATTCGTGATCGCTTAGGAGCACCCGGCGTTCTTCGGGGATCGTTGAGACCTGCTCCATGATCCATGCGTCGAGGATATTGAGCTCGTCACCATAAGACTGAGCATTCCGCTGATAGATCGATTCGTTCTGTGGATCGAGGCTGCCGAGGGCAAGCTGAGCGGTTTGCGACCAACCTATCACATTTGTGGGGTCGAACCACACATGCGGATCTACGCCTGACGCGTGATCTTCGCTACGATCGTCCACGGACTGCGGACCACCAAGCGTTCGCAGGTTGAGGCCCTCTGAAAGTGAAACGATAGGAACTTCGCTTCCTGAATTTGCAAGCGTAGGGACCATAGTTTCTTCCAACTCAGCGCCGTTGATGAACACGACGTGCGCATCGTGGATGGATTGGAGGTCTCCCGTTGTGAGTTCATAGCTGTGAGGGTCGACGCCCCTGGGGAGGAGGCCGATTATCTCGATGGCATCGCCGCCGATGATGGAAATGGTATCAGCGACGAGGTTGCTGGTGGTCACGACGCGCAGCTTCTCGCCAGCCGAGAGTTCGACGGGCGTGAGCTGCTTTAAGGGGGTGACAATCTTGGCCTCGGTAGTACGCAGATCTCCACCGATCAAATTTGATGATGGATCCATAGACTCACCGAGTGGGGTGGGTGTGCATTGAGATAAAGTCAGTGTTCCGAACAGGGTGAACAGTAGAAGCAGGTCCGGGATCCGACGCATCTGGGATCGTGAGCGATGTTTTCCTATAGGACCTGGCGAAACGGAAGATTTCTGTAGATTGTGGGATTTTAACCGTCGTATTTGAATCATGACTTCTTTC
>CBDVCG010000306.1:0-3576 GCA_965372425.1 uncultured Anaerolineales bacterium | reverse complement strand
CGCTATCATTTCCACCGTAATCTCCAGCCCTGCGGGTAAACCTTCCAGGATCGTTGTCAAAGCAGGGCCATGCGATTCGCCAGCTGTGAGATATCGCAGGGGCATGATCAGCCTCCTCCCATTCGTTGGGTCGAAGCCACTGCTTCGAGAGCCGCCTGCCGCATAACCATTCTTGGCGCTGGTCGACTCGTCCAACGCTCGAAGGATAATGCCGCCTGCTCGATCAGCATCCCCAAACCCGTCGTGGCTGGTAAACCTGCCTTCGCGGCTGCCTTTGTGAGCATCGTTTCCTCCGGCATATACACCAGATCATAGACGCTTGCACCGGGTGGGAACGCTAATGTCGACGGCCAAGGCGAAGCCTCTGTTTGTGGAGCCATCCCTACGGGTGTTGCGTTCACGACCAATGTACAGTTGGGCGAAATAGCCTTAAGTTCGTCGGGCTTGAGAGGGAGAACAGAGACAAATTGAAACCCCAGCTTTCGCAACGCGTCCACAAGATCTTCCGCACGATTCAGGCGTCGGGCAGCGATCCAGACCTGCCATCCCTGTTCGCACAATCCGTGTGCAACCGCCCTTGCCGCCCCTCCTGCCCCGAGGACCAGCCCACCACCGACCGCGGGCGACAAGGTCGTTTCTAGATCTTTCAAAAACCCAGCTCGGTCGGTGTTGTCACCGACCAATTCTTCACCTTGTCTGAATATCGTATTCACAGCTCCGATGGCACCTGCTGCCGGCGTGAGTCGATCCAGATAACCCAGGATCACTTGCTTATGTGGCACCGTCACATTGAGTCCCTGTAGCTCGCCGCGCCGCATACGCTCAAGTACCCCAATCAAGGTTGCCTCGCCTCCGGGGAGCGGTGGTATAGATAGCAGGTGGTAATCTCCACCCAGATCCAACGCCTGTAGCGCTGCCATGTGGATATCCGGAGAAAGACTGTATTTCATGGGCCATCCAAGGAGACCGAGATGGTAGATATCGCCTCTCACGCTACCACCTCGGCACCGAGATCATGTAGTTGAGCCACAAAACCTGGGAAGGATTGGGCAATGATTTCTGCATCCTCCAGTACAATGGGTTGCTCCGCCACCAACCCAGCCACACACAACGCCATCGCCAAGCGGTGATCTCCATGGCTGCTCACCTGGGCATTGCCCCTCAGAGTTTGCCTGCCTCGAATACGAAAACCGTCCGGAAGCTCTTTTATATCCGCACCGACCGCGCTCAACACGCGGCATAATGTGGATATCCGGTCGGATTCCTTATAACGGAGCTCCTGCGCGCCGCGTACAATTGTTTCACCCTCCGCGACGGCTGCAACGACGGCGAAGATCGGGAATTCGTCGATCATGCGCACCACAAGCTCACCGTCCACTTTGATCCCATGCAAATCGGATGCACGTACACGGACATCTCCAACACGTTCTCCAGGCTCGTCAGCCTTCAGCCGTATGTCAATCTGCGCGCCCATCGCCTTTAGTGCATTCAAGAGACCGATGCGTGTGGGGTTGATCCCGACATCATGGACGGTAATTTCAGACCCTGGAACAACCAGAGCGGCGCAAATGAGGAACGCCGCTGAAGATATGTCACCCGGAAGACAAAGGTGGAGTGGCAGGAGTGGGCGGTTGGGCGGTATTAGAGTCACCCGAAAAGCTGCGGGGTCACGTACCACCTGGACCCCCATGCCCGATAGCAGTCGTTCCGTGTGATCACGGGAAGGTCCCGGTTCTTCAACCTTTGTCTCGCCATCTGCCCCAAGCGCGGCGAGCAAAATTGCAGACTTCACCTGTGCGCTTGCGACGGGAAGGGATGTCGATAGCCCCTTCAAGCGCTCTCCTGGCCGACGTCGGGAAAGAATGAGTGGTGCTGTACTCCCGGATGCCGCCTCGATCGGAACGCCCATCTCCCGCAAGGGATCCAGGATGCGTCCCATGGGACGGGCGCGCAAACTGGACGAACCATCTAACACACACGGCACGTTCGCTCCGGCTAGTGCGCCTGTCAGCAGCCGCAGCGTCGTTGCAGAATGACAACAGTCAAGGACATCATCCGCAGGTCGTAATCCGCGTGGGCCCATACCTCGAATGGTGAGAACGTCTCCCTCCAGCACCCATCTCACACTTAATGACTTCAGCGCATTCAACATCGCTCGGGTTACGCCCGAGTCGAGGTAGTTCTCGATTCGGCTCTCTCCCTCTGCCAGCGAGGCCAACAAAGCCGTACGATGGGACAGAGATTTGTCACCAGGAACCACACACATTCCATGAAGCGGCGCGCTGCGGTGGAGCTCAATCCTCATGCGCCTTCTCGATTTAGTACTAACTTTTGGTGCAATTCAACAGTTCGTTCGAAGCGCTCCTCTATTGATCTCGGATCGCCCTCCCTGATCTCGACCTCGAGGGCCCTCATTTCCGTGGCAAATTTACGGATCACCTCCAGCACCGCTTCGCGGTTCGTAAGGAAGATGTCCTTCATCATCTCGGGATTGCTCGCGGCCAATCGAGAGGCACTTACAAACCCAGGGCCTATCAGGGGCGATGCTTCCCGCGTGGTTGCACCAAGCAACCCTACGGCGAGTAGGTATGGGAGATGGCTCGTCGCCGCCACCCAGGTGTCATGGGTAGCCGCCTCTAGCCATAAGGGTTTCGCGTTCACAGCTTCAACCAATTCCTCAGCAATAGAACGTGCATGGCTGGTTGTTCTAGGAAGCGGGGTGAGGGCAAAAGGCGCGCCATGATAGATCATAGCGTCGGCGTACATCAAGCCTGGGGAGACTCCGCCGCACACCGGATGGCCACCGATCGGATCAAACGTCGGGGGCAACTCGTCCATTGTGCGCACGATGTCGGTTTTGGTCGAACCAAGATCCATCACTACCACAGGTCCTGTGTGATATTCAGGGAGGTCACGAAGCAAATCGAGGATAGAAAAGACCGGGGTCGCGAGGACGATAACATCGGCTTTGGGTAGGATGTTCTTCAGATCGGAATCCACGAGATCAACCACGGATCTCTCGCGTGCCAATTTACGAGTTTCCGGATCGAGATCACAACCTAGCAGCCGACTACAATGGCCTTGTAAGGCCAGAGCGAGCGAACCCCCCATTAATCCCAAGCCAACGATCGCGACCTGGCTCTCGGACAGTCGTTTCGGGCGGCTCACACTACTTTCTCGCGACTTGGGAGGGGATTGGTTTTGGCGATTCGGGAACCGGTCTGTCTAAAGCAGCGCAGATCGCACGGACTTGAGACATCAAGGCTTCAAACCGTTCCGGCTTGAGTGACTGTGGGCCATCCGATAATGCATCATGAGGATGCGCGTGAACTTCAACGATCAAGCCGTCGGCCCCGGCGGCCACACCCGCACGCGCAATCGCAGCGACATACTCCCAGTGTCCGGTACTATGGCTCGGATCCAGGATTACGGGCAAGTGGGTCTGATTTTTGAGCACCGGGATGGCGTTAATATCAGTGGTGTTACGAGTGAATGTTTCGAAGGTTCGAATCCCGCGTTCACACAGCATGATCTTCTGGTTGTTGTGGGACAGGATGTATTCTGCCGCCATAAGCA
>CBDVCG010000305.1:0-3596 GCA_965372425.1 uncultured Anaerolineales bacterium | reverse complement strand
GTAGCAGAAGATAGCTTGCGACCCCTTTTTGATGAGTGACTAAAGGCGTGTGATGCGAGGGATTAACAATTAGAGTGATTTCGAACATTACTGAGCTCCCGAGGTAGGTATCATGGCGCATTTAGATATTGAATTCATGGGAATAAAGTTCCCCAACCCTTTTGTGCTGGCCTCGGGTCCCCCCACGGCAACGGGCGAAATGGTCGTCGAGGCGTTCAAGGCTGGCTGGGGAGGAGCAGTTCTCAAAACAATTGGGTTGGTGCCCACAAAACCTCCCAGTCCAAGAGTGCACGTTATCAAGTCGGGAAAAGCAAAATGGGGAATGTTGGACATCGAGCTCATCAGCGACCTAACGGTAGAACAGTGGGGAGATGAAATCGATAAGATCCGTGCCTCCTTTCCCAAGAGACCAATCATAGCAAGCATCATGGGCGAGGACACCCCGGAGAGCTGGCAAGGGGTTGTCAGAGGTCTAGAGCCACATCGTGTGGACGCCTTCGAAATGAATGCAAGCTGTCCAAATTTTGCCGAAGGAGACGAGAGAGGCAGCAAACTGGGACAAGATCCGGAGACGCTTGGACTTGCCGTCCGGTGGGTAAGAGAAGCAACAGACTTGCCTGTGATCGTTAAACTCACTCCAAACGTTACCGATCTCACCCCACTGATCGAAGCATCACTTGAAGCTGGAGGGAGTGCCTTCTGCGCAACCAATAGTCTTTCAGGTCTTGGCGGAATTGATCTGGACACATTCGCCCCCCTCCCCGCGGTTGATGGAATCGGGATTGCGGGAGGCTATGGAGGTCCTGGGCTGAGACCGGTCTAGTTGCGCTGCACGGCTGACATTATTCGCAATTCTGTCGTCCCCGTTTTTGGATGCGGTGGGATCTCAAAGTGGCAGGATGCTCTTGAGTATTTCGCCCTTGGAGCGTCCGCCGTTCAAATTTGTACGGCGGTAATGTGGGACGGCTTTCAAATAATCGAGAGGTTAACAAGAGGTTTTGATTCTTATCTACAGAAGCAGAATTTGACAGTGGTAACCGATGTCATTGGGAAGGGTCTTCCTGCTGGACGCAGGGAAGAGCTCTTGAAATTGTACGCATAGTTGTCAAGCCGAAACTCGTTAAGATTGTGTGGTGACTGAAGGGCGGTATTTTCGAATGTCAATTCTGAGCTCAAGGGTTTTGGGTGTTGAGTTTGACAACCCCTTCTTGTTGTCTTCAAGTCCCTTAACGGCCAATGGCGAGCTGGTGATTGAAGCGTTGCGTGCCGGCTGGGGCGGAGTTGTGATGCAAACGATTGGAGTATATCCACAACAAAACCCTCCACACGGCGAGAGTATCATCCGGTCGGGTCGCACCAGATGGGGTGTTGTAGATCGTGGTTCCCTCAGCAAGTTGTCGCTGGAAGCATACGCCCAGGAAATTGACAAGATACGAGACGTGTTTCCAGATCGCCCCGTTATCGTAAGTATATATGGGGGCGATGAATTGGATCATTGGCAGGAGATGGTGCAGCAACTTGAACCTCACGGACTGGATGCGTTTGAGATTTATGCAGGTTACCGACCCTCGGCGACGAATGGCGGTTCATTATCGGAGCTAGGTCAGGATCGCGAGGCGCTCGCGAGCGTGGTTAATCGTGTGCGTGGGGTTACCGAACTCCCCATAATTGTCAAGTTATCCCCCAACGTTACCGACATTGTTCAAGTGGCTCGTACTGCTCTTGCTGCCGGAGCAAACGGTTTTACCGCAACCAGTGGGCTGTTGGGTGTGGGCGGCATAGATCCCGCTACGCTCATGCCAATTCCATCTGGAGACTCGAGGGATCTAGCGGGTAATTATCATGGTGCAGGGCTGAGGCCCGTCGCCCTCCGCTGGACGGCAAACCTCGCCAAGGATCTCGATGTCCCCATAATTGGTTGCGGCGGAGTCGCTGAGTGGGAAGATGCTGCCGAATACCTGTCTGTCGGTGCGACTCTGGTTCAGGTCGGGTCAGCGGCCATTTGGCACGGCATTTATATAATTCACGACCTCAAGGCTGGGCTTGACTCGTATTTGGAGAAAAAATCATTCAGCTCTGTGACTGAGATTATCGGCAAAGCCCTTCCGAATATCGTCAGTTTCTCGGAATTAGATATTGGGATTAAGTTGATTGCCATTCTTGAAGAGACCCTATGTATAGGATGCAACGTTTGTGTTAGAGCTTGTGACGATGGAGGCTTTCAGGCGATCAGGATGGTGGATGAAATCGCAGTAGTCGACATTCTAAAATGTGACGGTTGCGGTTTGTGCATCTATGTTTGCCCTCCAGACATCATGAAGCTAGTCCCCAAGAAACTCACATATACGGTCTAGGGTGTTTTGTTTTGGCCAGTAAATTTCTTAAAAAAACCACTAGTAAGGGGTTGGAAATTGGCCTGATGGTATTGAGGTTTTATGTCGAAGAGGATATCTTGACGGACAAGCACTAAGAGCGGGAGAGACAACATGCTTGCGGAGTATATGACCTGGCAAGAATACGCTGATGAAATCGGGAATAGGATCGTCGTATTACCTCTGGGCGCCCTGGAACAACACGGGCCTCATTTGCCACTAAATGTGGATATCGTCATCCCAAGAAGGATTGCGCTGATGGTGGATGCGGAAATCGAGTCGATTGTGCTACCTGTTATTGCCTATGGATACAAACCTCTTCCAGGAGGAGGAGGGCAAGAATATCCTGGTACGACTAGCTTGGATGGCTCCACCCTGATCAACATCATTCTTGATATTCTCCGGTGTACATTTGTCCATGGGGGAAGGAAATTTATGATTCTCAACGGCCATTATGAGAATGTGGCTTTCGCGACAGAAGCCGTTGAACTTTTTTTACGAGAGCACGAAGACGCGCGCGTTCTCATCGTGTCCTGGTGGGATCTTGTTTCAGAGGAAATTCTTAATGAGGTTTTTGAGGGGGTGGGTTTTCCGGGATGGGACACAGAACATGCCGGGATTGGCGAGACGGCCCTAATGCAATTTTTTGCATCTGATCTGGTCCGGGAGGACAGGATTATCGACGATCAAAGCGAACGGAAAGTTCCGTATTTGATATTCCCTCCAACCAAGGACATCATCACAGAATCTGGTACATTCTATAAGGCGACGCACACCTCACGAGAGAAGGGCGAATTGCTAGCCCGATCTGTTACAAGAAGGATAGTAGAAATTGTGGAACATGAGTTCGATTGAAACCCTAGCTGGTGGCAATAGATAGGGTATTCAGAGGAGAACTCCATCGTAAGAAGAAATTTAACTATGCCTTGGAGGCGCCTAGATGGAAAACGCTGACACCCTCGCCCTTCGCATTACTGGGATAACCAAAGCATTTCCAGGGGTAATTGCAAACGACAAAATCTCTCTTGATGTAGGACCAGGAGAGATTCACGGCATTCTCGGAGAGAACGGAGCGGGGAAATCAACATTAATGAATATTCTCTATGGCTTACTGCGTCCCGACAGTGGCGAAATATATATAAGAGGTGAATTGGCTGAAATAAATTCATCCAAGGAAGCCGTAGACCTCGGAATAGGAATGGTCCATCAACATTTTATGCTGGT
>CBDVCG010000304.1:0-3623 GCA_965372425.1 uncultured Anaerolineales bacterium | reverse complement strand
CTGATCCTCGAGACGTCGGAGCAGGGGGTAAAGAGTCCCTTGCTCGATCTCAAGCCCGCGCTTCGACAGATCCTCGATAAGGGCATAACCGTACTTGGGCTCGTCGAGCTGGCTGAGCGTCGCCAGGACGAGGCTGCCGCGCCGCAGCTCCTGGGTGAGCTTTTCGTGGGTGTTTGCGAAGTCCTTTTTGTTCATCATGAGGTTAGTATACTGTATTTTACATAGTAATGTCAAGAGCAAATATTATGATTAAGAGAATAATGGGGACTTTGAAACAAGGAATAGGGATTGGGGATGGGGGATTTGCAGGTTTGGCGAGGGGATCATGCATGGTGAGCGGGTTCAACCCGGCGTCCATCACTCCACAACTAGATATGCGGCCAGCTTACTTCTTGCGAAGGTTTGGCGTTTCAGGCGCGAGGAGATCTACTCTGGGGGAATTTGTCTATTTGTCTGAAGGCTCTAAAGGCTCAAACTCAAGCGAGAGCGAGTTGATGCAATAGCGCAAACAGGTGGGTTGTGGACCGTCGGGGAAGACATGCCCCAGATGGGAATCGCAGCGGCTGCAGACGACTTCATCACGCACCATGCCGTGGGAGCGCTCGGTTTCTTGCTCTACGGCACCTTCGTCGATCGGTGCCCAGTAGCTCGGCCAGCCGGAACCGGAGTTGTACTTTGTCTCCGAGCTGAAGAGCGGGTTTCCACAGGCAGCGCATTGGTACACGCCTTCTTTTTTATTGTCCAACAGGGCTCCTGTGAACGGTCGTTCGGTCCCCTTCTGCCGGGTGACGCGATACACATCGGGTGAAAGCGACTTCCACCATTCCTGATCGGTTTTTCGTACCTTATCTATGTCTAATACCTCACTGGCATATTCTATCGAAATCCGTTCACCGGCGTGTTTAGAACATCATGAGAAGAAATCTGATTGGCGCGTGTGCGTACTTCGTCATAATGAAATTGAGGATTGAGATCTTCTAAGCGAAGAAAGGAGGATGTGCCTATCGTACACACCTTGCCGATGATGCGCCCTGATTTGAGAAATCCCAGGAGCGGCCACGCCAACTCAAGCCGCACCAAGCACGAGAAGCGCATAAGTTCGTGTCAAAGTTCAACGCTATTCCCTGGAAACTAGAAGTCTATCAATGGATCACCTTCAATAGTGCGCGTCAGTATATGGCCGACTTCGTCCAAGTGTTCGTGACCCAGGCAAGCGATCGAGTCTGCGGTTTTGGTCAAGGCAGCATTTTCCTGGTCAGGCAACGCTGATGTCTGATTGGGAAGGTTGTGGTGATGATGCGGGATCTATCCCGGCATCGTGGGCTGCATCATTCCAAAAAGAACGCCGGCGGGGTCGGCGCAATAAGCGTGCGTCCCGACGCCTGGCACCTCATTTGGACCGTGAACGACTTTGCCACCGCTGCTCTTCACCTTCGCAAGGGCTTCTTCAAGATCTTCGACTTCGAGCGTATTTATGACCGCCTGTGGAAACTGCGCGCCCATGAGCGCCCCGTTGATCCCGGGCACATCATCTGGTCCTGTGGTGAGAAGCCAGTAACCACCCTCACTTCCTTCCCAGGTGGTGGCCTCCCAATCGAAAACCTCGGCATAAAATTTCACGAGCTTCTCCGGATCGTCGCTGAGGATTTCAAAGTGTATGGGCCTGTGCATATCGAACCTCCTCTGGCAAATGGTGTGATTAGATTAATACCATAAAAATTGGACAGGGTTGAAGCAACATAATAGATTTCTAAAGAGGGGGATGGATTTCCCCAAGTGGCGCACAACAATGTGATAAAGAACAAATCCATGAGTTTCGGATATCATGGGTAAAAGGGAGATTTGTATGAAAATATTGATTACGGGCGCAAACCGAGGGCTAGGCTACGAGTTCGTGAAGCAGTATCTCGATCGGGGGGAGGAGGTCATCGCGGCGGCCAGGGTACCGCAAAGTGCGGAGATGCTGGGGACGCTTGAGCAGAAGTACGATAATTTGCTGGCTCTTTATCAACTTGATGTGACGGATTTGAAATCAATTAAGGCGATGCGCGAAAATGTGGAAAGGAGGTTTGAGAGCCTTGACCTTCTGATTAATAACGCGGCCATTATTTCCGGCGGCTCAAAAAAGACCTATCCTCTGGGAAAACTCCACTCCGAAAATATTGCTGAAGTATTTAACGTTAATGCCATTGCGCCGCTCATGATGGCGGAAGAGTTTGCAGAGATATTGTCGCGTGGTGAGAACGCCAAGATTGTCAACATCACTTCCATGATGGGGTCGATAGGATCGAGGACAGGTGCATACTACTACAGCTATTGTGCGAGCAAGGCCGCACTCAACATGTTCAGCAGGCTGCTCTCTTTCGATCTCAAAGAACGGGGCATCATCGTTCTTTCCTTGCACCCCGGACATGTGAAAACGGATATGGGTGGTTCGGCGGCCCCCTTGGCGCCAGAAGAATCGATTCGGGGGATGATCTCGGTGATTGGTTCAATCACCGAAGCGGACAGTGGGAAATTCCTCGATTGGAAAGGTGGGGAAATCCCCTGGTGAGATGCGCACGAAAACAAGGTTGACCGGGGGGATCACGTGCGAACGTGGACGGGAGCCTTTGCTAACCTCTATCCAGATCCCTTCGGAGGGACAACCACTCGGAGCGCTTGAGGATACGAATGTACCTCAATTGGAGTCATACCCAGGCTGTCGCCATCTACTTGTGCGGTTTGAGCCGGGTTGGCCTCGATTACAACGCTTTCAACCTGCCAATGCTGTAATTTCCCCAGCCCGCTCCCTCCTGTCGCTGTATCTGAGAGAAAGCCGATAAGCAGGGACAGGTCGGCTCTACGCAAAACGATGACATCGAGAAGACCGTCCTCGATATCGATCGTCGACGCGAGGCTCAGCCCCGGCAGTCCCAGATGTCCGGAGTTAGCGACTGTGCAAGCGACACCCTGCGCTTCGACTCGGTCACCATCGAGAGTAAGCGTATATTGCACCGGCTTGGTAGCTATGAGCGCTTGCAACCCTCCAATGCCATACGCGAGAAGACCAAACCGGTCCTTGAGCTGCCGTGGCGATTTTTCCACCACCATCGCTTCCAGGCCAACGCCTGCGCGAAGGAGGTACATCCGCTCACCGACCACGCCCATGTCCACGACCCGAATCTCATGCTGCGAAACCAAGAGCTTTGCGGCCTCCGCGTAGTTCCTTGGGATGCCAAACTCGTGCGCAATCACATTGCCAGTGCCTCCCGGAAGAATCGCAAGAGCTGTTGATGTGCCGGCGAGACCAGCGGCGACTTCGGAAATCGTGCCATCGCCTCCATATGCGGCGACGATCGGGACCCCCTCTCTGGCAAGACGACGTGCGAGCAGGATGGCATCATCGTCTCCCTGGGTGATCTCGACCGACCAGCGCATCCCCGATGAGCGAAAGACTCGGTTGAGTTTTTGCAGCACAGGCGCGCCCTTGCCGGCTGCTGGATTAACAATGACAGGGATCCATGAAGGCATTTTCAAGCTCTCAGTCTGAGTTTAATGCTTAGAACCATTAAGTGTGAATTCATAGTAATACAAAATCTTGATTAACATGTTCGGATTTCAGTATACGAGAAGCACGGGTG
>CBDVCG010000303.1:0-3625 GCA_965372425.1 uncultured Anaerolineales bacterium | reverse complement strand
TCGCAGCGAGGAAGCTAAGGGATGTGAACCTGAGTTTTAACCGGAACTGGTTGCTGTTGTTAAGATTAGTATCCCGGAAACTGAATCCATGATGCTTCGGGTACCGGGATCCTTTAGCGGCGAGCATTCCATTTCGCGGTTTACGGAATAATTTCACCCGCCAATTGCTCGAGTTCCCCCTGATTGAGTGATTTCCCCCGGGGGAGCCGGCGGAGAGCCTGCTTCAGCTTCTTCCCATGGACGACAAGAATATTTGTCTCATGGCTCCCCAAGTTGGCTTGAGGATTGAGGAACACGATGATGGGCTTCACTTCGAGATCGCGCTCGGGCAGAATGCGTTCGAGCTTCCTCTGGAACGATGAAGCCGCCCCCAGCGCCTCTTTGTCGATCTTGGCCAGCGATTTCTTTGCGGTTCTACGATAAGGAAATCTCTTCTCCGTGATCTGGACCCAGCTTCCGTCTTCAAAGTTGATTTCGCCCTCTTCCAGCTTTGGCAAAATCGCATAAGGACCCGCGGGTGTGAACAGGGCGTGGTCTGTCCCCAGGTAATAATGGAATAGAGCGTATTCGTCGTCCAGCCCTTTCATGACGCCGTCAAGCACTTCGTCCATTCTCGGCTCACGACCAAATCGCCCATAGATTACCATACCGACTTGTGAGAGAAGTGTTCCGACGAGGACGCCAATGAGTGAGAGTAAGAACGCCGATTCGTTTTGGAATATGAGTACAACTGCACCAATGGAGAGCGCGATGCCCCCATACATGGTCCAGCGACCGATGCCCTTTCGTCTGCGAATATAAGGTTCGTTGACGTAGCTCTTCATATCATTCCACTCGCTTCAGAACGAGGCAGGCGTTCTGGCCACCCAGTCCAAAGGAATTGGAGAGAGCGATGTCGATATCCGCCTTCCTGGCCTGGTTGGGGACATAATCTAGGTCCAATCCCTCTTCCGGATTCTCGTAATTAATCGTGGGGTGGATCATCCCATTCCGGATGGTGAGAATACAAACGATCGCCTCGATCGTGCCAGAAGCGCCCATCGCGTGACCCATCATGGATTTTGTAGCTGAGATGGGGATATCCATAGCTCTCTCACCGAAAAGTTTCTTAATCGCCATGGTCTCTGTGGCATCATTGAGTTTCGTCGAGGTTCCGTGGGCATTGATGTATTCGATTTCCTCTAACTCAATCCCGGCGTCCTTAATCGCCCAATCCATTGTGCGAATGGCACCTTCGGCATCAGGGTGAGGGGCTGCGATATGGAAAGCATCGCTCGACGAGGCGTAGCCGGCCACCTCAGCATAGATCCGGGCGCCTCTCCCCTCGGCGTGTTCAAGGCTCTCCAGTACAACGCATCCGGAACCTTCAGAAAAAACGAAGCCTTCACGCAATGCGTCAAATGGACGTGAAGCTCTCTCGGGCTCATCGTTGTAGTTGAAGGGGATCGCTCGCAGCACAGAAAAACCGCCAACAGCCCAGTCCTCGATCATCGCCTCGGTTCCTCCGGCGATGACCACATCTGCCCAACCATTCCGGATCGCTTGCGCCCCTTCTCCAACGATCTGCGATCCGGTTGCACATGCGGTCGTGATGGTCAGGTTCGGACCAACGGCGCCAAAGTGCCGGGTAACATAGAACGCCGGCATATTTGGGAGGACGGATGGCATGAAGAATGGATTCACTCGAGCAAGACCCTGAACCCGTAATACCTCCAACCCCTCGACGGCTCGCTCCATGCCCCCGATCCCAGTGCCAAAGTACACGCCCACCCTCTCAGGATGAGGAAGTGGATCCGGGAGGCCAGAATCCTTCATCGCTTCCATGGCTGCTGCCATGGCGAAATGCGTTGACCTCGCCATCCTCCGGGCTTCTTTTTTAGGCATATAGTCGAGTACATCAAAATCTGCAATTTCGCCCGCAATTTGGCAGGGAAGATCGCTGGGATCGAACGAGGATATCTTTCCGATCCCCGATTTCCCAGCTACTAATGATTCCCAGAATGTCTCCAGATCGGTTCCCACGCAGGTCATCACACCCATTCCGGTGACGACGACGCGAGTGCGTGAATTGGCCATTAGACCTCCAAGTCTATGAAATAAAGTGAGATTTTATCGCATCTTGTGTGGCTTCGAGAATACCACCTTCGATCGCGGTCCGGGCGGCACGAATGGCATTCAAGAGCGCATATGATTCTGAGCGACCGTGCCCTATGTAAACAACACCGTTTACGCCCAAAAGTGGTACACCCCCGTACTCAGCCGGGTCGAGCAGCTTGCCGACTTTCTTGAAGGCGGGTTTCGCGATCAAACCGCCCAATGATGTAACGGGACTTGCTTTTATCTCCGTGCGGATCATGTCGATAAGGAATTTGGCGATCGCTTCGCTGGTTTTCAGGAAAATGTTGCCGACGAAACCATCGCTCACGACGACATCCGCTGCGCCCGCGTACACATCCTTCGGTTCAACGTTGCCTATAAAATTGAGGCCGGATTGCTCCAGCAGGGGGAACGTCTCTTTCACTAATTCGTTGCCCTTACCTGGTTCTTCACCATTGGAGAGCAGCGCGATACGAGGCTTTGATTTGTTGAATACGCGTTCTGCGTACACCGATCCCATCAGGGCAAATTGGACCAGGTATTCGGGTTTGCAGTCCGTATTTGCGCCAAGATCGATCATGATGACATGGCCTCCCATCACGGGCAGGGTGGGTGCGAGACCGGGTCGTTTTACACCTCGTATTCTCCCAAGACGGAAGAGGGCGGTCGCCATGGCGCCTCCGGTGTTGCCAGCGGTGACGAACGCATCGGCGTTACCATTCTTTACCAAATCGATCCCAACGGCCATGGAATTCGTAGCACTTCTTCGTGCCGTTTCAGCGGGTTTGTCCGTCATGGTGAGCACTTCGGGCGCATGTGCGATTTCGATTTTTTCGAGGCCTCCACCCAGCGCGCGAATCCGAACCTCCAGTTCTTCTTTGGGACCTGTGAGGATGATGGGGTCGCCCCACCGCTCCACGGCGTCGATAGCCGCCTGGACCTCAGGCCCCGGATGTGTATCGCTTCCCATGGCGTCGAGCACAATTCTCATGATGATATGATCCCCTTCTTACTTTGAGAGAAGGTCCACAAAACCGACTGAAGAAAAAACCAATTGAAGAAGTGCCTCGTTCTGTTGAACAAAGGTAACTCCTGGGCTATAATACCGCGGCACATTTCAGAACAATGCGCTGGTGCTGGAACTGGCAGACAGGCATGGTTGAGGGCCATGTGCCCTAGGGCGTGCGGGTTCAACTCCCGCCCAGCGCACTTCCACAAACAGGTCGCAATTCGTGACCTGTTTTATTTTACATCCCACGCTAAAAATAATCGAATGTGATGAAGAGCGTACTAGAGTATCTGTGAGAGGAATAGTTTCGTCCGATCTTCCCGGGGATTGTGGAAAAGATCGTGCGGGGTGGTGTGCTCGACGATCAAGCCCTCGTCCATAAAAATGACGTTATCTGCCGCCGCCCGGGTAAAACCCATCTCATGCGAGACCACGAGCATCGTCATGCCCTCCCGCGCCAGATCCAACATCACATCGAGCACTTCCTTGATCATCTCGGGGTCGAGCGCACTGGTGGGT
>CBDVCG010000302.1:0-3628 GCA_965372425.1 uncultured Anaerolineales bacterium | reverse complement strand
GATTATTTGCTGCACACGAAATTTCAGTTGAGCCAGTCGAACCTTTACCGTTGTTCTATGAAACCGTTGAATGAGAGCCGGACATACACCCGCGCCAGATGAAATTCAGTTTCTACGAAGATACTTTTTAACCTACCCGGCGTTCTTCTTTCCTCGATCAATTTCTGAGAGACATGTCTGAGACTCGTGTATTATGCGTGTCGGATGATCCGGTATCGCGGGCCGGACTCTCGACGATCGTGCTTGACGAGATCGAGCTTGAATTAAGTGGTCAGCTTGATCCGGCTTCACTAAATAAAAATGTTTTGGATGTGTTCCAACCAGATGTCATTCTCTGGGATCTTGGCTGGGGCTCGCAGAGAGATGTGTCTTCGCAGATCGAAACCCCCATTGTTATTCTGTATCACCCTACCCAAGAAAATGAACTCTACCAGCAGGAGAATATTTTGGGATATGTGTCAAGAACATCGAGTCCAGAGCAAATCACAGCAGTCCTCAAAGCGGTCCATCTTGGTTTCCAAATCAGCGACCTGCAGAATCAACCTCGGGTGGATTTCGAAGAGGATTGGAGCGAGGAATTGACATTGCGGGAAATTGATGTGCTGAAGCTTATCGCGGAGGGACGAACCAATCGCTCGATCGCCGCGGAGTTGGGCATCACGGAATACACGGTCAAATTCCATGTGAATTCAATCCTGGGAAAATTATCCGCTGAGAGCAGAACCGAAGCTGCGATGAAAGCGGTGAGGAGGGGCATCATTCCACTTTAAGCCTGATCAAAAGATAGGACCTTTACCTAGCCAAAGGAGGGAGGCGCAACCTCCTTCTTTTTTGTATGCTGGATAAAAGCATGGAGAGGAAAAAATATTATGTCGAAAACACTTCCCTCATTTTCGGATGAGCTTGCTGGATTGGTGCGTGATTCAGAGGAGTACATTGTTCGAATTGAAGCGAGGCGCAGGCTGCCCGCAAGTGGTGTAATCTGGTCAAAGGACGGCATTATTCTAACAACAAATCATGTCGTCCGGAAAGATGAAGGTATCAGCATTGGGTTACCTGATGGGGGATCAGCCTCAGCGGAACTTCTAGGACGAGATCCATCAACTGATCTGGCCATTCTGAAAGTCGATGGAACACAGTTTAATGAACCAGCCTGGGCCGAAGCGGGCGATTTGAATGTAGGCAATCTTGTGCTGGCTCTCGGTCGACCCGGCAACAGCCTCATGGCTACATTTGGCGTGCTCAGCGCCGTGGGGGATCGATGGCGGACTCCTGGTGGAGGGTGGTTGGAGCAGTATGTCCAGACGGATGTTGTCATGTACCCCGGCTTCTCGGGAGGACCTCTCGTCGATGCACGAGGGAATTTTGTGGGCATAAATTCCTCGGGTTTGCTCCGTGGAGTCAGCATGACGATATCGAGATCCACACTTGAGCTCGTGGTCCCGACGCTGTTGAAACATGGACGTATTCGAAGAGGCTACCTCGGGGTTAGTTTGCAGCCCGTTCAACTTCAGAAAAAAGCTCCCGAGCTTGGCGACCAGGAGACAGGATTGCTGGTGGTAGCCGTAGAAGATCAAAGCCCTGCGGATATCGGCGGTGTTGTCCAAGGAGATGTGATTGCAAAAGTAAATGGCCAATCGACTCGTCTCATTGACGATCTTATGGTTTCGTTGAGCGGCGATCTTATCGGTGAGAAGATAATCCTGAACATCATCCGTGGTGGGGAAATTACGGAAGTTGAACTTGTTCTTGGCGAACGATAGATGGGAGCGAATATGGGGCTGAGCTCAATCGAAAATGTCGGGGATGAGATTGCTTCGCACGCCAATCGGGCTGTGGGGAGCATGGTCAGCCTCCATGCAAGAGGTCGCCGAATTGGAACTGGAACGATCTGGCATGCGGATGGATTCATCATTACAAACGCGCACGTCGCAGATTTTGACAGCGCTCTCGGTGTGACATTACAGGATGGGCGAGAAGCAAGCGCTAGAGTTATCGGGATGGATCGAGAGCAGGATGTCGCCGTACTTTCCATCGATGCGGACAATTTGCCTACGATTGAAATTGGTGACTCGCGGCAGCTACATCCGGGAGAATTCGTCTTCTCCATGGGGTTCCCGTGGGGAGTTCCCGATGGTCTTACTGCCGGAGTAGTGATTACCGTTGGCAAATGGATCGAGAATGGGAATCGCTCCACTCGAGATTGGCTGATTGCGAGTCTTAAGCTGCGACCGGGTCACTCCGGTGGTCCGATGCTTGATTCACATGGCAGGTTGGTGGGTATCAACACTATGATGCATGGTCCCGATGTAGGCGCCGCGGTGCCAAGCCATGTTGTGAAAGCTTCTTTGAAGAAGATCGTTGAGTAAATTCAACGATTTCTGCGTGTACCTCCTGAGGGTGAGTGATACTCGCAACCAATAGAGGGGTGGTGCGATGAAAAATACAGAAGTAAAAGTTTCGAAATGGGAAGGGGCAATCTTGCCCACCAGAAATGAAATCGAAAAACGACTGAAGTCCGAGAATTTGAATGCAACCTCGTGGAGCAATGGACCTGGCGATCGGTATTCAACCCACGTCCATGATTTTGACAAGGTCATCTATGTCGTGGAGGGGGAGATTACGTTCGAGCTTCCGGAAACAGGGGGAGAATTCTCGCTCCGTCCAGGCGACCGGCTGGATCTTCCGGCTCATACTCCCCATGCGGCCGTCGTCGGCTCTGCAGGGGTCCTCTGTTTAGAAGCTCACATCTGAAAGTGGGTTAGCGATTTTCGAACTCCATGTTGTGAATTTCAACTGGCACGATGGAACTGTCCACTGGAATCCCGAGAAGGACAGAGTAAAAGTAAAGCTCAGCCTCCAGCGATTGCTGGATGGTCTTTGAACCCCGAAATCCATGACCTTCACCTTCAAACGTCAAATACGCATACGGGAGCCCTTTTTCGGCAAGCGCTGCTACCATTTTTTCTGTTTGTGATGGGGGCACGACCTTGTCGTCAAGCCCCTGAAAAAAAATCATGCCGCGATTAAGTTTGTCGAGTTGGTGAACTGGAGAGCGATTTCTATAGAGTTCTTCATTGCCTTCATAGGGGCCAAGGAGCCAATCATCGTAGCCCGCCTCGAACTTATGGGTGATGTCTTTAAAAACTTCAGTATCGGAGACGCCGTAATATATAGCTCCAGTTGAAAACGTGTCATAAAGTGCAAGAGCCAGCATGGCGACATAACCTCCCGCACTTCCACCCCGAATCACCATCCGTTCAGGATTCACATATCCTTGCTTCGCCAGATATTGCGCGGCATATGCGCAATCGGCGACATCAATTTCACCCCAACGACCGGCTAAACGTTCGCGATATGCCTTTCCGTAGCCCGTGCTGCCGCTGTAATTAATATCCGCAACCCCAAAACCACGGCTTGTCCAAAATTGGATTTCAAGCTGAAGGTGGGGGCGGGCGGAGGCAGTCGGCCCACCATGGATGAAGACGATGAGGGGAGGTTTTTCGTACTTCGGCCCATCGAATGAGGGATTTACTGGCGGGTAGAAGAAGCCGAACGCGGTGAGGTCATCCAATGAAGGGAATTCAAAATGCTTTGGCGTGGAAAAACCTTTATCCTCTATCTCCTG
>CBDVCG010000301.1:0-3628 GCA_965372425.1 uncultured Anaerolineales bacterium | reverse complement strand
TGAGGGGGTGCGAGAGCGGCTGCAATTGCACGAGCGTCGTTACTTAGGTCTGCAGGATGTGCCCTTGGATAACATTATTGGCAGCGTTGGGCGATATCAAAATTTCACCCGTGACTTTTTCCCACGGCAAGACGAACTCGAGGGGCGGTGGCGGAAAATCGACCAGCTTGTCAACGTGGGTGGGGGCCTGCCGCCAATTGAGCTTTACAAAGTGGGTAACGTGTACTTTGTGCGCGACGGCAACCATCGGGTTTCAGTGGCGCGGCAGAACAACGCCCCCTCCATCCAAGCTTACATCTGGGAGTATGAGAGCCATGTTCCCCTGAAGCAGGACTCCGATGTCAACGATTTGTTGACCGAGGCTGCATACGGCGCCTTTCTAGAGCACACTCACATCGATCGGCTCTGCCCGGATATAAACCTCGAACTCACACAGCCGGATGGGTACGAGGATCTGCTGTATGAGATTACGGCACTACAACAAAGTCTTCCAACGACCGACGAGCCCGAAGTGCATTTCGATCAAGCGGTGAAATGTTGGTGTGACACGCATTACGACCCAATTGTCAAGATCATCCGCCAACAGGAAATCCTCCAAGAATTCCCCAACCACACCGAGGCTGATCTATATCTCTGGCTGCGGCGCAACCAGGAGGAACTCCAAATGCGTTACGATCAGGAGATCTTATTCGAAGAAGCCGCTTCCGACTTGGCCCGCCGTTTCGGTGAAAAGCCAACGCCCGTTCGTCAGGTTAAGAAAGCTGTTGAACGATTAGGAGAACTCGGCGGTCGACTGGTGGAGAGCATCCCTCCTAGCAGGGAGGATGATGAACCCGACGAGACCGGTGTCGCCTTGATGGCTGCCATCCGCCGTGAGGTGATAACCACGCCGCCCTATCGCTTTCAGGGCGGGAACCGCGACGATTGGGAGATCTGGCGGGATGAGTTACGTGATCGACTGTGGGAACTGTTGGGTGTAGGTGAACGAGCGCGGCGGCCACTGGATCAGGAGGAGTTGAACGCCGAGGTGGAAGAACGCGTGCAACTTGATGACCTGTGGCGGGAGTTGATCTGGTTGCAGACAGAGGAAAGCCTGCGCGTCCCCGTGTATCTGTTCCGCCCTGTGGTGGTCAAGAAGCCACTTCCAGTGGTTGTGGTTTTCCCGGGTCATGGCACAATCGAGCAGACGGCCGGCCTGCAAAAATCTTATCAGCGGGCGAACGCACTGGCTTTGGCCCGAGCTGGCTTTATCACACTGACCATGGAGCTGCGCGGCTTCGGTCGTCTGGGCTCCATCGGCCATCTTCAAATAGACGCCTCCGCCCGACTGGTAGGACGAACGTGGTATGGCTTGCTGGTTCAGGATGGGATGCGCATCATCGATTACCTCCTCACCCGCCCGGAAGTCGATCCTGGAAGCATCGGCGCTACTGGAATTGGCGCGGGGGGCGCATTGACCATGTACACAGCAGCCCTCGACGAGCGAGTACGGGTGGCCATGATCAATAGCTATTTGGGGAAATACATCGTCACCTGCTTAGACGAAACACACTGCCCGTGCAATGACATCCCAAGCATCCTGTCCTACGCCGAAATGGGCGATGTGGCTGCTCTCATCGCGCCCCGACCGGTCATGTTTGTTAACGGTCGCCGCGATCCAGCCACCAGCAACGCGGCACGAGAGAGCTTTGCGGTCGTCCGGCAAATGTATCGGTTTTTAGGCGCCTCGCGTCAAACAGTTCTTCTTGAGCCGGAAGAGATGGGGCATTCTTATGATAATCAACTGGCGAGCAACTGGTTTCAACGCTGGTTGGCATTGGAGAATATAGAGAGGGTCTGAAGAGCCCTATAGCTTCCCGCAACCTTGGAATCCTTCATTCTTAATTTTAATCTGAGCTTTTTTCTATGAATTACCCTCGGCAGATTGATTAGCTCATCTGGTCTCTCGGTTATGGCTTCAAGGAGAGAAATAGTGTTTGCGCTATACCCTCGGTGGCCGTCCTCCAAACTTTCATCAGCCACATTCTCCTTAAAATTCTCTTCATCTATCCGCGGTATACGGACGCATTTATGGGTATAATCTCTGAATGATAATGACCTATCGATTCTGAGGAGGGCTATCTAATGAAGTTAAAAAATAAGGTCGCTTTAATCACCGGCGCAGCCCAGGGAATAGGAAGGGCGATTGCCACTACCTTGGCTCAGCAGGGTGCTAATGTAGTCGTGGCCGATATTCAGTTGGAAAAAGCCGAAACCACAGCCAAGGAAATCATGGCTGAGACTGGTCAGAAGGTTATCGCTGTCCATGTTGATGTTGTTGACAGCGCCAGCGTCAAAGCCATGATTGACCGGACCATAGATGAGTTCGAACGCATCGATATTCTCGTCAATAATGCCGGTATCACTCGCGATAGCCTGATCATGAGGATGAAAGAAGCCGACTGGGATTTGGTCCTCAACATAAACCTCAAAGGCACATTCAACTGCTCAAAAGCTGTCGTCCGTCCAATGATGAGGCAACATTACGGTCGTATAGTCAACATCACCTCTGTCTCAGGATTAATTGGCCAAGTGGGTCAAACGAATTACTCTTCCTCCAAAGCTGGCATCATCGGTTTTACAAAAGCCCTTGCCAGAGAAGTCGGTTCCCGCAAAATAACCGTAAACGCTGTTGCACCAGGTCTCGTCAAGACCGCTCTAACAATCGATCTGCCTGAAGAACTTAAAGACATGTTTATTGGAATGACCCCGCTAGGTCGATACGGGGAACCGGAGGACATCGCCAACGCCGTAGCATTTCTCGTATCTGATGAGGCTAGCTACATCACTGGCCAGGTGTTGAGCGTTGACGGAGGAATGGCGATGTTCTAAGGAGCTAACAAACCATGGATACAAAGGAACAGAATGTACGTCAAGCCCAGGGTACGACTACAATCGCCCCCGGTGTTCTTGTTACCATTGCGAAAATGACCGCCCTGAGCATTCCAGGCGTCGTGGGTGTTGCGCCCATTCCAAGCAGCGTGAATCGATGGTTCAAACGCGGTTCAAGCACTGGAGTTCGCATCGAGGTCGAAGGAAACGCCGTATCGGTGGACCTTTATCTCGTGCTAGCGAACGGCACCAAGGTCAGAGAAGTCAGTCATCAGGTGCAATCGGAAGTTGCTCGTGCTATCGAAGACATGGTCGGAATGCAGGTCGAGCGCATCGATGTTCACATCGAAGATATCGCCTTCGAAGAGATGACGGAGTAGAACACAGGCTGTTTAATGAAAAGAGAGCGGAGGCGGGTTCGCAGCCTGGCTATACAAGTCTTATATGAAGTCGATACTGTTCATCACGCCCACAATGAAGTTCTTATCCGCGTCATCGAGGAGAATGAGACCCTGAGTGACGACGCTGTGCTTTTCCTGACTCGGATAATCGAAGGTGTGGTAGATCACGCCGACGATTTGGATGAAGTCGTCGCCAAAGCAGCTCCGGAGTGGCCCGTGGATCAACTCGCTGTCCTTGATCGGAATATCCTTCGGATGGCGCTCTGGGAAATCGCTGTTTCAGAGGACACGCCCCTGAAAGTTGCCATCAACGAAGCAGTAGAATTAGCCAAGCGCTTTGGTTCTGAAAGCTCACC
>CBDVCG010000300.1:0-3632 GCA_965372425.1 uncultured Anaerolineales bacterium | reverse complement strand
GTCGATTGAGCGGCAGATATCAGATGTGGTTCTTTGGGGGCATCGGCGCTTCTGCCCTCTTAGGGGGTTTATTTACGGATGTTTTTGGATTCCACCGCGGCCTGCTGATCAGCGCCGGGCTGACGGGGATGGCCCTGTTGATGTGGATCTTGGTTCTTCCTGAGACGAAACCATATCGGGCAAATTCACCGCGAATATCCCAACCCAAATCTAGTTATCGCTTCCCCTGGAAAACTGCCATCTTGACCTCTATTCCGGTTTTTGTGGTTCGTTTTGGCCTTGCAGGCGTCATCGCTTCCACGACGATACTATGGTTGGAATCTTTCTTAGCTGATGGGGTCACTCTTGAAGGTGGTTTTATCCCTATCGCCACCTTCACGGGAGTCTTCGTCGCCGTACGTACCCTGACCGGGATGATCAGCGCGCCTACTGCCGGCACTCTCTCTGACAGGCTGAATCGACGATGGCTTATTATTGCGATGCTGCTTGCGATCGGATCCTTCGGATTTTGGTTGATGAGCAGCGTTGCTATGTTCAGCGCCTTCTTAGGAGCCTTACTCGCCAGCCTTCCGGGGGGAGGTGTTCAAACGCTCGCACCCGCGACTGCGGGAGACATCGTTCGTCCCGAAGTAGAGGGACGAGTCATCAGCGTGATATATACGTTTGGTGATATTGGGAGTGCGCTGGGGCCTCCTCTCGCGCTCTGGTTAGGCGGGCTGGTGGGTCTCTCGAGTTTATACAAAGGCTGTTCTGTGCTCTTCGCCCTTGCTGCCCTGATCACGCTCGGGCTTGAATTTCAAGATGCCGCTTCACGAAGGGTGGTTGGTGCATGATTTCTCCGCCACCAGAGGCTCAAGAGGAAGGGAATGATCGCGAGGGCGGCGCCGATCAACCCGACAGCACGATAACCGATCGCCGCGAACACGAAGCCGCTCCCCAAGCTCCCGGCGGCGGATACCAGCCCCAGGAGAAGATCGTTAAAACCCTGCACACGTGATTGCTCCACGTTGTGCAAATTGTCGGTTAACATCGTCGAGCCACCCACGTAGCAAAAGTTCCAACCCAGCCCGAGAATGAAGAGGGAAATCATCAAAGGCAAAATTCCCGGGAAGAGACCTGCTGTCAACCCAGCTAGAATTAACATAAACGAACCGAACATGAGAACAGGGGTCCGACCGATACGGTCAGTCAGGCGACCTGAGAAGATTGAAAAGGCGAACATGCCGAATGTATGTGCGGCGATGACAAGTGAAATATCCCTGAGCTGAAACCCCGAGTTCCTCATATGCAAACTTGTGATGACCATCAACATGACCATGACGAGCTGACCGAAGATCATGGACCCGCTTGCGACAAATACACCGGGTCGCCGATAGACATTTCTCAGAGATTGGACCTCCACGTATGTGTCACTTGTACGCTCTTGCTGAGGCGACAACTCGCGGGCAATCTCCATCGGTTCGGGCCGCAGCAGCCACACGATAACAACGGTGGCGATCGTGAATAAGATCAAACCGAGTGCATAAGCTCCGACCAACTCATTAAATCCGACCCTCGCAGCCCACGTCGAAGCAGGACCCACGAGCAGCGGTCCGAGGATGGATCCTACCGTGCCACCTACGACGACGTTTGCGATGGCGCGACCACGTGACTTCAGAGGGCTCACATCTGCAGCGGCATAGCGACCCAACTGCATAGCCGATTGAGCAAGCCCGAGAAAAGCCATACCAGCCAAGAAGAACAAGAATGTGACGTTGAGAACTGCCCATCCGGACACGAAGGAACCCAAAACCCCAATTCCTAACCCTATCGCCAGACCTATCCGTCGACCTCTGCGTTCCATCAGAAAGCCCCAGAAAAGCGCGCCGATGGCAGATGCTCCCAGAAGGACCGCAGCCGGGACTCCAGCCCAAGCAACGACACCACTCAGTTCCGCGCCTGCAATTGCAGTGACCGTCGCCATCGCGATCATCGCGGCGGATACGAGACTCTGTGCGCTGAAAAGTGTCCTGGTAATTTTTCTTCTAATTGCTGGATAATCTCTCATTCACTCATCCTCAAGATGTAAGGGGATGTTCCCGCGATCCCCGAACGAATTAGCACGTGAAAGTATTCTCACTCGATGGCCAAACATCTTTCTAATTGTACCCGCAGGTTTTGGATCAAGCCTCATCTCGAGACGTAGACGAGGGAGGTGTGTTTAATTCCTCCGATTCCAATAGTAAGAGGTGAGGAGACCCTTGAATAGCAGGTTAGAGTTTTCAATGACAGCAGAAACCATCTGCACCTTGTCGATGTGGACAAGGTGCAGGGCCAATCAAAGGATGTTATTCGTATTATTACGCTTTATCAGCGGATCAAAAAGAGAGCTTCCCTTATCCCTCCTGCGGTAGAGCATTCTCGACACTTACGTTCGTGTCGACGCTTACACCCGTGCTGCGTTTCCACAGGGAGGGAACGGCGAAGATCACCAGAATGATCAGGCAAAAGATGGGACCCAGCGAGAACATCGAAAACCGTCCCAGACTTATCGTCGTTGCGACTGCAAGCGGAGTGCCCACAACGAGTTCAAGTGAAGCAGCAGAAATGCCCAACACCCGCACCCACTCCTTGGGTCGCAGCAGCACACCCACGGTGACGACGGCCATCCCGATAAAAGCCACCCAATTCAATCGCTGCACGGCTACAACAATGTGTGAGCCGATGGTAAGCATACGGCTCCAGCTGGCTACCCCGTTCATGAAGAAGAAGATAAAAGCCATACCCGTCACCATTCCAAGGATGATGCGGTTCCAGGGCAACTTGCCCACAGGCCTCATGAAAAGGAAGAAGAGGATGAGGTTGGGGAAGAATATGGTGAAGTAAATCGGTGGCATGCCTGCCGCCATAAACGGAACGTTGATAAACCAGCTTCCCTGGAGGGCCAGGATGTTGGCGATGACGGCAAGGGGGAATGCCCATCGTGCGGTCGTGAAGAAACCGAGGGCACTGACAGCATACAGCACACCTGCAAGGAGGCCGAAATCTAACAGAGCCGGCATTAAGTACTTCAATAGAATTTCACATCCTGGCTCCGCTGCCTCTGCTGTTAGCGCAGGTGTGTACCAGGTCATGAAAATGTAATAGGTACCAAGAATACCCAGCAGTGCGCCTATGACAGCCAGAATTCCACCTAAGCGATAGTTGGTTTTCATCATTCACCTCCTGATTCTGATAATACTAAAACGGGTTTCGATAACCTGCGAAATAATTAGGATCCCTATTCGGTAGGTTTCTCTTGAACACCTTCTGGCTCTGACGGTTCTTCTCCAAGCAATCGTGCTTTGAACTTTGGAATCAGCAGGAAGAGCAGCAGACCGGCCGCAATGAGCGCACCGTAAAGGTAGTCATAGGTCTTCATGCGGATAATTTGCGTAAACGCATCGATGATGAAAACCGACAGCGCGGCGATAAACGCGAGGTACCAGCCGGCACGTTTACGCAAGGCTAGAAATGGTATCGCAAGGATTAGCATCGCGGTCGCGATCCAATCCACTTCTCCCACAACGGTGAGCAACCACCATTCCAAGCCCGCGAACAATGGCTTATCCACACGAGTCATCAGCATTCGCTGGCTGCCAATTCCAAGTGTG
>CBDVCG010000299.1:0-3639 GCA_965372425.1 uncultured Anaerolineales bacterium | reverse complement strand
CGCTATTCCGCTGCGCACCATAACGGTAGGTGAGCTTGGTCGTTAGTCTCTACCAAGAATCCGTATACGAACAGGAATACCACCTCTGTCCGGTAGGATAACAGTTCATTTCCTATAAGCATATCTAGTATCAGCCTCTTGAAGCCAGAGATGGCGATGATGTGGGTGGTCCCGGTGCGGTTGAAGGTTTCTCGTACCTCAGGAGAGATACCGCTCTCGATGCCGATGAGGATCCCCTCAAGAAGTGATGCCTCAGGATCTGGAAAGAGCTTTCGAATAGTCTTACGCGCATGCTGGCGGAAATCATAAATTATTTTAAGAAGGGGATTTGCTGCATTGGACCGAATGAAGATAATCTTCGGATCAGGGATAATGGAGTGTATACCTTGTCTGGCAAGATATTCTCGATACGAAAAGGTATCGAAGTTGGGTGGGGTTTCTACATAACCATGCACCCGGATTCGATCTCCATAACTCCAGGTTTTATTCCGTGGAGCATAGAGCAGGAGCCTGCCCTCGACTCGTTTGTAGATCTGCAGTTCGCGGATCCACAAACGTTCCGAATCCATCCGCAGACCGACATAGGTGTCCCGAACATCCGGATCGTCGATAATCGTTCCGGTGATGGTCAGCCGAGTTCCGAGATCATTGTAGTGAGATAGGTGATCTGGTCCGAATTCGGGCTGACCGACCTGCAGTCTTGCCATCCCGAGAAGAAAGACAACGAAAGCAAGAAATACCCATCGGTGGAGGTTGAGCCCACGAAACAGGATGACGGCAACGAGAGAGATCGCAAACAGCAAGATCCACTCCCATGTGTTTAGAGGGAATGTCTCACCCGCTGCGATTCCCCCAAGCCATACCAGGCCGAACAGGAAAATACCCATTTCCCCCTGTGTTACCCACGAAGACGCGACCGGTTCTCAAAACCCGCGATCTGATCTGGAACATTTATTTATGGTTCACGTGCCCTGAATATGATCACGATTTCCCCCTCGTTTTCGAGAGAACAATAGGAGCACACTGTTAAGAGGATGCATCTCCACCGAGTTTTGGAATCTCATCCTTCGGCAAAATGGCCAACGCGTCGACCATGCTCCTATTCACAATCATCGCCGGAGAATCCGCTTTCACGTTTGGAAAAAGAATGGCTGATAATTGCGCACTATAGATGGGTATGAACAATCGGTCGCCCTCAAACATCAAAGCACCAAAATTGAACTTACCGGGGGTTTCGATGATCCCGATGAACTCATAACCACCCATGAGGATTCGAACCCAATTTGGTACGTTCGTGCTGTATCCTCCTCGGGTGAATCCAGTGGCGCCTACCTCCGAACGGCTGCTCAGTAAAACTGCAACGATTTCACTCTTCACCAACCATAAGGATGGATAGCGTGCGACCAGTTTTCCCGGTTGGTGGAGTCGCATTAGGTGCGCACCTTCGACTTCGATGTATGAGGTAGTTGGGATATTGAGGAAACTGAACAGACCCATCGAGGTCGGATGAACCCTTCCAAGGATGCGATGGCTGCTGGTGTATATCTCAACCGAGGTCGATAAATTTGCCATATCCGTCCTCCAAATTAGAGCATGGGTAGGGCGAATGTAATCGATGTGCTCGCAGGCGTGTGTTCATACCACATCACGCCGTTTATACTCTCGACAATCATGCGAATTTCGCCCATGGATAATCCCGGGCCCATCTGACCGGCACCCGGATTGACTTTGGATTCGGTGATCGCTTGCACGGTGTCTGGAGAGAGGCCGGAGCTGGAATCTGAAACTCTGACGGCGGCCCAGGCTCCGTCGTGCATCTCGACATTCACCGTGAGGGGGAATTCTTCACTTCGAGATTTTGAGATCTCAAATGTATGTGTTTCAAGCACAATTCTCCCCTTCTTTGTCCGTCGGATTGCGGCGCTGACAAGTGCTTCCAGGACTTGTCTCGCGCGACCATGCTCTCCACGAAACAGTGGAATCGGGTCGATCTGCTCTGCGATGAGTTCTAATTTCCGAATGCTGGCTACCTGCTGCATTTCGTTTACAACATCTTTTATCAGGCCAGGAAGATCGATCATGTCCGCTGCTTGTCCCGAGCCCAGCGTTGCCACAGGCATCGACCTGATATCCTTCAATTTTCCGAGAGCCGCTGCCAATTCGGCTTCCTGCTGGGGTGACAGGGCGCCTTCGCCGGCGTCTGTCATCCTTTGGAGCGCACCGATGGTTTCGTCAATCCCCAGCCACAAGTCTGACGAAGCAGCCTGGATTTTCCGAGGTGTTTCTAACTCCGATGTTGCACCTCGTTTTAGACTGGCTTGTTCAAGTGCTACGCCGGCCCAATCCGAAAGCGCCGTCAGCAAGGTGAGGTGATGCTCGTTAAACGTGCGTGGAGTCAGGCGGTTATACACACCCAGCACCCCGACAACGTGATTCTTAACCCGCAGAGGGACATTCACTGTGGATTGAACGAGAAATCCAGTTTGTACCTTAACGGGTCCTGCATCGAGCGAAGGCTGGCGAAGTACAGGCTGACCAGAATTGTAAACCTCCCCGACCAGTGTATCGTCCACGCGGATTTTTTGGAGCGTGGCATTCCTTTCACCCGCTTGTTTGCTGGCGCGCAGCACAAGGTCTTTATTCTCGGGATTGGCAAGGTAGATGTTGGCTTCTTCCGCGTCAGTTACAAAAGAAGCGGCTTCAACGACGCTCATTAGAATCCCACTGAGATCATCGAGATTAACCACAGTGCGGCCGATCTCGCTTAACATGCGGATTTCTTCAGAACGCCGTCGGAGCTGTTCACGCATAGCATCCACACGCGTGGCCAGGGATTTGGTATCTGTCTGAGTTGACCGAATTTCGCTGAGCTCATAAATTGCGTCACGAAGTTCGTCTGGGCGGTATGGCTTTAGCAGGAAATCGCTAACGCCAAGTCTGAAGAGTTCGCGAATTTTGGCCAGCGGGAAATGGGCTGCCAGCAGGATGGCAGGTGAATCATCGCCTGTGCTGCGGAAGTTCCGGAGATTCGCAAGCGGATCACCTCGCAGCTGAGTGACATCCACGAGAAGCACATCCGGCGGAGGTGCCTCTGCCCCCCGAATCCATGCTTGGATGCCAGCAGGTTTCAGCACTCTATCGACCAGAGCTTGTGCATTCGATTCGATATCGGCAACTACGATGACACGCGGCGGAGCAAGGTTAGTTTCTGAATCAGACATCTGAGTGCTCTTGCCTTATCTTCTGCAGTGCCATTTCCTCCACGTCACGTCTACCCTATGGCTCGGAATGTGAGTGAATCGTGTCTGTGCTATCGTTCTGTCTCCCGGTTCGCTTCCGCGATACGTGCGTCGTTTTTATGAAGAAGTGCGTCTCCAATTCAGCTAATGATTTGAGATCATACTCCCTGTATCGGCAGACGTCACATACCCATGCCGGAAAATTTGGAATACAGAGAGGATATCCACCACGGACGCTGAATAAAAACGATCGAGCTGGATGCAGAGAACCAGCATAGCAATCTGGGCATGGGGAGCGATTTTCTTCGATCATCTTAGACTACTAATGTCCTGGTCGATCACAGTTGACTGGAAGAAACCGGAGAACATGCGGTCGAATCATTGCCATTCAATGATGCAT
>CBDVCG010000298.1:0-3642 GCA_965372425.1 uncultured Anaerolineales bacterium | reverse complement strand
CACGGGATTTGTATTTGCACTCCCCTATATTGGATTTGAAGTATTCGCTTTCCTCAACCCGGGTTTACGCCGCCAGGAGCGTGTTCTCATCCTGACCGCGATCCCGTTTTCAACACTCCTGTTCCTCTTAGGGATGGCTTTTGCTTATTTCGTAATGCTTCCTACTGCTCTGCCATTCTTGTTGGACTTTATGGGCATCACCACCGTGCCCCGACCGGCGAATTACATCCGATTCGTCACCGGGATGATGTTCTGGATCGGCATCTCTTTTCAGTTTCCACTCATCATCTATGCACTGGCCGGTTTGGGAATCGTCGACGCTAAGGCATTAAGACAGGGCTGGCGAATTGCGATCATTGCGATCGCCGTACTTGCAGCTGCGATTACACCTACGATCGACCCGGTAAATATGGGACTCGTCATGGCTCCCATGATCTTGCTCTACATCCTCAGCATCGGTCTGGCTGCCTTCGCTGGGAGGCGGCGTGCACGGGGTCTATCGCAGGACTCCTGAACGCGCCTGCTCCCATTTTGCCCGAGATTTTCTCCCGGGGTACAATGCCTTATCATCACGCCAAACATAACCAGGAGGAATAAAAACTATGCGTCCTGTCTATGCCATCTCGGGTGGCGTTTCCAAATTTGCGAAGGCTCGCCAGGATAAGACTTTCCAAGCGATCGTAAAGGAGGCCTACGATTACGCCATCGCTGACATCGAGCTCGATTTCCCCACTTTTACCTCCATCGTCGATGGATCGGTAGCCTCGTACTTCTCAGACCACTTCACCCGTCAGTTAATGGCCGCCATCATGGCGCAGGATTACCTGGGGCTCTGTCCAAAACCCAGCCACCGGGTCGAGGGTGGCGGCGCCACCGGTGGGCTCTGCTTTCAAGAGGCGTGGAAATCCATCGCCTCCGGTCATATGGAGGTGTGCGTCGCCTATGGCTTTGAAACGATGAGTCATGTGGAGACATGGAAAGGAAACGAGTTCATCGCCCTCGCCTCTGATGTCTCCTGGGACTACCCCGTCGGTGGATTCTATTCCGGCTACTACGCCATGATGGTCACACGCCACATGAAAGAATATGGTACGACGGTCGAACAAATGGCGGCCGTGTCTGTAAAAAATCACATCAACGCTTACTACAATCCTTATGCACAGAAGCGCAACCGCTACACTGTCGAGGACGTGCGGAACTCGCCCATGGTGGCCTGGCCGTTGACGCGCCTCGATATCTGCGTCATGTCCGACGGCGCGGCAGCGACCATTCTCGTTTCAGAAGAAGGCCTTGAAAAGCTCGAGTCCGCTGGGGCAAAAATCAAACGCCCGCTCGTGCGCGTGACTGGCATTGGGAGAGGGACAGATGCCATGCGAATGGCGGACAGACCGCATGTGGATTACGAAACATTCATGCGCGACTATGCAACCGACAAGGAACAAAACGATAAGGATACGATCGCTTACTATAAAGACCTCTGGAAGAGCGGCACCCGTTATCCAGGAGTTCACTCCTTCCGGGCTGGAAGGGCTGCGGGCAATATGGCTTACCGGCACGCTGGGATTCAAGACCCCCTCCAGGAGCTGGATTTCATTGAATTGCATGATGCGTATACATCAAGCGAGGTCCAAACGTATGAAGATCTAGGTCTCTGCCGCTATGGTGAAGGTGGTCCGTTTGCGGTCTCTGGGAAGGCGCACATGCCAGGCATCGATTACGGCGAGAAATTGCTGGAAAAACCTTTGTGCCCCGTTAACCCATCGGGCGGCTTGATCGCCTGTGGGCATCCTGTGGGGGCGACTGGCTTGATGCAAGCTGTCTTTGCCATATGGCAGCTCCAGGGGACAGTTGAGAAGCACTTTCACGATGACACGCTTCAGGTAGAAAAACCGCGTAAAGGAGCCATCCACTCACACGCCGGGACAGGGACCTACGTCACTGTATCCATCCTCGAACGGGAGGAATCGTCATGACAAAACTATCTGACCGAAAACCCGAGACACTTGGAGGCTATATAGTTCACGGCGTGCCTTTCCCCGTAGATAGGGATCCAGAGGCGCTGGCGTTCCTTAAACAAATGATGCCGCTCCAGATTGAACAGGATTACAAAATAACCTACTTGCATTCCTACGGCCAGGACAGCCCCTGGTTCGCGGCCGCCTCAAACAAGGTGCTCTTGACCACACAAGATCCAAACAGCGGCTATACCTATGGAACCCCACGCGGTCATGATATGTTCAGCGGGGATGAGACCGTTTGGATTGATATCACCGAACGTGCAGCAAAAATTCATGCATTCACGGTGTGCCATTTCGGTTCCGAGGAATTCCTGCCAGAGACTCCTTTTGTGCTTGCCCTGATCGAATTCGAAGATGTACAGACGTTATTCCTTTCTCGAATATTGGGCGTGGATCCGGAGGAGGCATCTCTTGATTGGATCGGAATGAAGGTAAAACCTCGGTTTCTACGGAATAGCAAATTGAAGCCGACGGATGTCTACTTCCTGCCTGCGGATTGATCTTCTGGCGCGGAACCTGCATCGTGATCGACGTTTCTCACAAGCCAGACAACACATGTGTTGTATCTCTGATGCATCACCCTGGTCCAAGAGGTTTGATGAGATTGTTGCACCCAATCCGATAATCCATAATCAATACCCTATCTCCTGAGAAGAGCGAGAGACGCACCTTGAACCCAAAATCACCTGATTCGTCAATACTCACGAGCGATCCAAACCTGATCATGGCCGTACGTCGACTTCGTAGGACGCTAATCATCTGGGCTTTGATCTTTGCCGGGATGGCTCTTTTATCCTTCTTCGCCCTCCGGCAAAACTACCCACTTGCTTTCTTACCATGGTTCATCGGTGCAGTACTCTTCGCGACACGCGTAGAACCCATCTACCTTTCCCTGGTAGCAGTTCAATGGGGCATCTCATTGATTACCTTAATCCCGGGGGTAAGTAATTTTATTGGCCCGGATCCGCTCTCGTTCATTTTCGATTCGGGTTTTCTCGAAATCCTCGCACTTATTGGTGTCCGCCTTGTTTTCATCTTCACATCTTTCAATCAATTCCTTTTTTACAGACTTCTATTCGGTAGTGAAAAAATGACCGGCGCCAGCGATGACCTTCCAGACATTCCCGAGGTCATCCCTAATCGATCGAATCGATTTGCTGCCCTGTCCCGAATCCTTGGTCTTGGCGGCATGTTCATTTCAATTGCCACACTTTCGATCCTTGGAGGTGATCTCGCAGATCCAGCCCTCAGCTTGGCAATTTATGCGGGAACTTATGCTATCGGGTTTGGCCTTGGCGCTGCATTCTCTCCCACCGATCGAAGAGGTGTGGCGCTTTCCGGAGTGGGATTCGGCTCACTGGCAATCCTCATGGCCTTGATCATCAGCCGAGTGATCTAACGAACGCCAACTACCAGAGAAAACTATGCAGCCACAACTCTCCCATACAGGCTCGAAACCTACAGAATTCCGAATCAGGCGGCGCGTGATAAGCGCCTATGTCGGGTTGGGGGTTCTTTCGTTCTTGTTCTCTGGGATTGCCACCCTGTGGGGAATATGGAATTGGTACTTCGCCTACAGTCATTATGGGCCCATAGTCGTCTGGAAGTGGTCGGCAGGACCGCT
>CBDVCG010000297.1:0-3647 GCA_965372425.1 uncultured Anaerolineales bacterium | reverse complement strand
GAGGGCAACAATGGGAACGAGAGCTATGGTGTCACCCTGCGGGTATCCAGGATGCGACCCTCCTTGGGTGGTTCCTTGTACCCCTCCCACTCTACGTTTCAAGGACTGAAAAAAGCTCATCGACTCCTTCTCTTTAAGAACTGCTTCGAAAGGTTACATGCTCCATCCGCCAGGGATGGGTTCGCACCCATCCTCGGTGCAATACGATCCTGCTAAAAACCGGGTATTATGAGCCAGGCCTGGAGTTCCACCACTCCCCCCAACCAGAGCCAGGCCAACAGACCGGCCAGGAACGCTAAACTCAGAATAGAGAGGAGCAGCCCACCTCCAAGGGGAAGCGGTTTGACTTTGAAGAATCCATGATCTTCCTCGGCGGTGGGATCTCTTCTGACGGATTCCTGCTCTGGTGTTCCTTCTGGAGAAACCGCAAGCCGAATTTTGGATGCGGGCATCTGCGCGGTATCCGTCCCTTTTTGTTGGAACCTCGCCCGGCTGTAGAACCGAACCAGATCGAGCAGAACCTCTTCAAGAGTTTTCCCGCTCCGCCGATCTCGACCAAAAGCCACGGCCAACCCGAACCCCACAACGAGCACAGCCAAGCCCACTCTTACCACGAGGTGAACGGGAATTAATAAGACGATCACACCGAGCAAACCAGCTACACCTAGGATCACAAGCTCTCTGGCGCTAACGCCGATGAACGTCTTTGGTGATTCGATTTGTGGTGGTACAGGGTCAGTCATCACTTATTCCTGTTTCAGGTCGAACGGTGAGAGGATCCGGTTCGTATGCCGCAGGATCGATAACCTGATCCATAGCAAGATGAATACGGCTGCTTCGTGGTTTTCCAGCCTCATGACCCTCTCCCATGCCCGGGGTTAGCCGTAATGTCCTGCCGATTGCGCACCCGATGACGCTCCCATCATGTAAAACCACCCTGATCATCATCCGGGGGCACAATACCGAGCTCGTCTCCTAAATCGTGTGCGAGCTCCCGGTTGGGTAGATTGTAGTAACTGTCGTGCATCCACGAAGACAGTTCCCCCGATGTTTTATACCGTGTTGCCTCATCGACGATGCTCCGTAGGCTTTCGCCTCGCTGAACTCTGCGCTGGTGCACGGTCACGGCCAGCTGTCCGAGCATGGTCGGAGAAGCAACGATAGAACCATCTGCACGAGCGGGTCCGTTTACGATATCTAAAGCAGCCTGGATGTCATGTCCCCCCAGGTTGGGTCCTGGAGGGACGATGGGCGTCGGCGATGAGTAAGGCGATCTGCTCCTGAGAGCCCACTGACCTGCTGTCACACGTCCGAAATTCGCGACCGCACCCGTCATATTTCTGCCCTGGTAATATCCGAGATCCCTTAATGCTGTACCCTGATCAAGACCGAGGTTATCCATGGCGACGAATGCATTCTTGCTCACCTGGACACCTTCACCGATCAAGCCTTTGGCTTGTGGTTCAGGCAACCCGAACTTCGCCATGGCCACTGGCTCATTGGCGGCAAATCGGTTCATGAGTTCTTCATTTGCAGCGGAGAGCCCAGCTTTTACATCCACCGGCTCGTTCACCGGTTGAGATGAGATCCTCGGTGAATTCCCATCCAACGCATTAGCTGCATTCCCGAATCCTATCCCTTGCCCAAACCCACGAACGAATGGATTACGGGAATGAGACATCGCACGACCGATTGCAGTGGTCATGTTGGAGACTGTGGTTGATCTCCCGAAGGCGCCTGCGGCAGTTGAAACATCGCGAGCAGCATTGAACCCACCTACAACACCTGCTGGTTCCGCACCTGAAAGTAATACTGCGGATCCACTTCCCGTGGCGCTACTTTTAAGTCCTATGCCTCCTGCAGCTGTGCCAGCACCTCCGCTAATAAGACCGGCGGCAGCCGGTGCAAGAACAAATCCGGCCGCGACGGCGGCCAGCTGTAACACACCCAGCGTGCTACCCCATGCTTTCTGAGCGATCTCCATTGCTGCCCCATAGACCATCTTCCCGAAAACGCCATTCAAGCCAACCATCACGGATATCACGCCAATACCTACCAGCATTCCCAGAATCGTGCCCGCCAAGCCCGTGCTGTAGGCATTTGCTTTGGCTGAAACAAGCACTGCGATCGTCAGAAGCATGTAGTTCATGGGGACCAACAACAGTGCGAGCACCATTGCCTTGGTCCACAGTCCGCTTAACCACCTCAGCGGGCGCAAGGATCCCATCACGAAAATTATTGGGGACACAGCTACGAGCAGGAGCAGGATGACCTCCCGGGATAGCAGCGCCAGGATGATGCTGCTCACGACCGCGATCATCGTAAACAGTGCGAAGAAACCCAGGAACAGCTGCATGAGAGGACCCGTACTCTGCAGAATCCCTACGTTTACAATGCTCCCTAATAGCTGCTCGCCAAGGTCCCATTCTTCCGCGATAGTCTGGCCCATTGAAGCCCGGACCGCGCTTGCCGCAGCGCCTGAAAGGTCGATGCCTTTCTCAATCAGGAAGAAGCTCGCTGCAGCTGCGCCTACGCCGATCAGCCAGTTCAGTAGAGCCTCGCGTGCATTGGCATATCCGGTGATAGACGTAACGCCCTCTTTCATGGCCGATCCCACAGTAATTACCAAAGCCAGAGGCATCAGAGCAGCGGCCACATTGACCATTGCCCTCCATGCCTTCCAACGAATATCTCTCAGCATGTCCTGAGGGTACAGCCAGCTTACCGCGCTGTTGAGGGCTTCCTTCATGGGGGCTAATGCTGCCTCAACAGTCTTACTGAACAATTCCGCCAACGCGCTCCGTACGCCCTCGGCGAGCGTTTCGAATGGGAAGAAGATAGTCTGGATAATGGTTTGGAAGATCGTTTCACCAGCCGGCTCGTTATCGTCCTCCTCGTCCCCATCATTGTTTTGAGGGGTGGGGATAGGAGTAGCAATGACCTGGGTAACGGGTTTTAAGACTGGATCTTGAATGGGGGCAGCTCGAACGGACAGCACGGCTGTCCCGGAATAGAGCAGCCCTGCCAAGATCAGGAATGCTGGAAGTAGAGTCCGGGCAAGATGCTTCATGCTGTCTCGATTTCTCAGGCTGTGGTGATCAAATTTAGCTCATCCTCCACCTGGGATCGGCACGGGCATTTCGATCGTAAAATCCCAGCCGCCTGTAGCAAATTGCTCGGACACAGCCCTGATGATCATGTTCACGAGGGGGAGAGTCATCAGACCGAACACGAAGATCACCACACCTCCGGCGAGATTCATCAATTCGATTGAAACCCTGCCAGTTGCTCCAAACTGCTGTGCTGCTTGCGCACCGAGACCGGACTTGACCGATCCCACTGCGAAGATGATGAACATCAAAGCATAAGCGACATTGATGAATAGCTTCGCCAGGGTCATGAAGATCTGAAGCATTTTACCGGCGGCGCCGTTTACGGGATCGTCTGGACCCTCTCCCTGGGCAGATGCCGGACCTGTGGGTGTGACCATTGTCATCAAGAAGGCCAGGATAAGAAGCACAATGCATCCTTTATGTGCCCAGTAGGCGATAGTGTCTAGTCGATCCAATAATCGATGGTAGCGATAAGAGTCCGTTTGTCCTCTCACGGCTTATTCCCTCCATCTAAATCCAGGAAGTTCTTGCGGT
>CBDVCG010000296.1:0-3654 GCA_965372425.1 uncultured Anaerolineales bacterium | reverse complement strand
TACCCGGGCCGCGGGGTTGACCATGGGTTCGGGCGCCGTCATTATTTTGGGTGATGGCGCAGACCTGCGGCAGACGCTCGCCGATCTGGGACCTTTCTTCACCCATGAGAGCTGCGGGAAGTGCTACCCCTGTCAATTGGGGACACAGCGTCAAGCAGAAATTCTCGACCGAATGAGAACCAGTGACGGCCTCGCAGGCGACCTAGAGAGGCTTCAGGATGTGGGCTGGACGATGACGGACGCTTCGTTATGCGGACTTGGCCAAACCGCAGCCTCAGCAGTCCTCAGCGCCATGGAACTTTGGCCAGAGCTGTTCAGATGATGAGTAGGTTATGAATTCGATGCAGATGGTCAGGATCACAATCGACGGCCTTGAAGCAGAAGTCCCTCAGGGCGTCACCCTGCTCGAGGCGCTCGAGATGCACGGGAAGAGGGCACCCGTGATCTGCTTCCATGAGGCCACAACGCCCCAGGGCATCTGCAGGCAGTGCGTCGTCGAGGTGCAGGGTTGGCGGGTCCTGGCGCCAGCTTGCGTCACGCGTGTTAGCGATGGGATGGTGGTCTTGAGTGAGAGCGAACGCGTCCAGCGAGCCCGACGGACAATCCTCGAAATGCTCGCTGCCAGCGTGGATCTTTCCGAAACGCCCGAACTCCTCGAACAAATGATAACTTACGACGCCGAGGCCGATCGCTTTCCACTCGCGGAAAAACGAACGTATGAAGTTCTGGACGACAATCCCTTCTACGTGCGCGATTACTCAAAATGCATCATGTGCTGGCGCTGCGTGCAGGCATGCGGTGACGATCTCCAGTTCACTTACTCCCTCTCGTTGGGAGGGCGTGGTTATCAAAGCACCATCGCCACTTTCTTTGATGCGCCCATGCCCGAGACGACCTGTGTGTTCTGCGGCAATTGCGTTGCAGTTTGCCCCAGCAACGCCTTGAAGGGGAAGACGGAGTTCTTCCTCGAGCAGGGTCTGGACTATGATCAAATCCGGCTGGAGAAGAAAAAGGCGCGCAGAAATCGCGGGAACGAGGAACATTCGGATGCTTGAGCCTGAGAAATCCGTCCGCACCACCTGCCCCTATTGTGGGGTCGGCTGCCAGATGGACCTGCAGATTATGCACGATCGCATCCTGCGGGTGGATGCGCCGTTCGATGTGGCGCCTAACTTCGGACGCCTGTGCTCCAAGGGGAGATACGGCGTGGACTTCGTACATCATCCCTCCAGGCTTACGACTCCCCTCATCCGGAAAGACCTTGGGAAGAAACCACGAAAACCGATCGGGCTGGATGGGTTTCGTCCGGCCAGTTGGGATGAAGCGCTCGATCTGACAGCCTCTCAGTTTGCGGCCATCAAACAAGAACATGGCGGCGACTCGATTGGGACGTTTTGCTCCGCGAAGGCCACCAACGAGGATAATTACGTCTTTCAAAAATTTGTTCGGGCGGTGCTCGGCACGAATAATGTCGATCACTGCGCTCGCCTCTGCCACGCGGCCTCGGTTGCCGGTTTGCAGATCGCCATCGGATCCTCGTCGATGTCGAATTCTATCGCCGAGATGAAAGACCTTGAAGTTTTTATGATCGTGGGTTCGAACACGACCGAGACTCATCCCGTCATCAGCACCTTCCTGAGGGAAGCCGTCGTCCATCACGGCGCTCAACTCATCGTCGTCGACCCACGCCAGATCGAGATGACGCAGTTTGCGACACATTGGCTCAGGCAGACACCCGGTACGGACGTCGCCGTTTTCGAGGCTATGGCGCAGACCATTATCCAGGAGAACCTCTATGACGCCGAATTTATAGAGCGTCGAGTCCACGGCTACGAAACTTATGCTGCCTCGATCACCGAGCACTCCCCGGAGTGGGCCGAGGAGATCAGCGGCGTTCCTGCCGGTTTGATCCGTGAGGCTGCAAGATTGTACGCGGGCGCAGGCAGCGCGGCGATCTACTGGGGCATGGGCATCAGCCAGAGTGTGCATGGGACGGATAACGCCCTTGCATTGGCGAACCTGGCGCTGCTCTGTGGAAATTTGGGTAAGCGAGGTTCCGGGTTGAATCCGCTGCGCGGGCAGAACAACGTTCAGGGATGCTCCGATTCCGGCGGGTTGCCAAACGTATTCCCGGGATACCAGCCGGTGACCGATCAAGAAATCCGCGCCAAATTTGAAACCGCTTGGGGGAGAGACTTGAGCCCCGAAGCCGGACTGACGACAATGGAGATGGTCGATGCCGCTGAGAGCGGAGCGATCAGGGGTTTCTACATCATGGGCGAAAACCCGATGATGAGCGAACCCGATCTGCGTCATGCACGGCACGTGATGGAGGATCTGGATTTCATCCTTGTGCAGGACATCTTCACGAACGAGACGAGCGAGTACGCGGATGTCATCCTTCCCGCGACCAGCTTCGCTGAGAAGGAGGGCACGTTCACAAACAGCGACCGACGAGTACAGCTCATTCGAGTGGCTGTGTCACCCCCAGGTGAGGCCCGCGACGATTGGGACATCATTTCGGATCTTGCCCTACGAGTGGAAACGAAGCTGGAGCGGGAGCGAAGCGCTGGGTTTGATTTCAGCGACCCGGCAGAAATCTGGGATGAGATGGCTGCGCTCACACCGCCATTCCAGGGGATCACACATGAACGCATCGCGCGCGAGGACGGCGTACACTGGCCCTGCCCCACGCCCGATCACCCAGGAACGCCCTTCCTCTTCGAAGATACTTTTCCCAGCGGAAAGGGACGCCTGACGCCGCTGGATTACGCCCCCTCCGCCGAGTTACCGGATGACGAATACCCCTTCATCCTATCCACTGGCCGGGTGCTGTACCACTGGCATGGGGGCACGATGACCCGGCGTTCAAAGCTCGACGACATCTATCCGGAACCGACTGTGGAAATCCACCCCGAGGACGCCGCACCGGCCGGTATCGAAGCTGGAGACTGGATTATGGTGCGCTCACGCCGAGGCGAGATCCAGGTAAAGGCTCTCGTAACCGAAAGATCACCGCAGGGGATGATCTTCATCCCCTTCCACTTTGCCGAAGCCGCCGCGAACGAGCTCACCTTCGACGTGCGCGATCCAAGGGCCAAGATCCCTGATTACAAGGTCTGTGCGGTGGCGATCGAAGCTGCAAAATCACGATAAGAAATAGAGTGAACTTGACCGCATCACCAAACCCGCCTTCACTAAAGATCAGAGCCCGAATACTTTTCCTGTCATCAGACAAATGACTCGCCTCATGCTACTATTGTGTCCATGAACTCCGAGGGCAATCTGCAAATCGTTCTATTCACGCTCCTTGGTTTCTTGGGTACCGGCATCCTGTTGTCGATCATCCTCACCATCTTCGTGGTCTGGCGGATCAAGAAGATCGAAATCCCACCAAACGCGAACTTCTTCGAGGCGCTGCGCTACACGCCGCTCATCATCGTCATCACGCTCGATGTGCTCGATTTCGCCTTCGACTTCCTCTCTGCGCCGATCGGTTGGGGTTTACTGACTTTTCTCGGTCTGGATCCATTGCGAGGTGTGACTGTTGTCGAGGGGTTGATCCCGGGGACACAGCTCATCCCGTTGATGACGCTCACCTGGATATTCGTTCGAGTCGCCGATCGCAGGGGGTTGAAAATTCCCAACCTTTAA
>CBDVCG010000295.1:0-3669 GCA_965372425.1 uncultured Anaerolineales bacterium | reverse complement strand
TGATGCATGGGCGGGTCATAAGCTGGAGATGAACAAGCGTGAGATCCTGGCAATGGCACCCTTGATGGCGCTGATGCTGCTCATCGGTGTGTGGCCAGCTTGGATCTTAACGGTAATCAACGCAACAGTGACGAGGTTATTCGGGTAGCGAAAGGTCGCGAAATCAGATAGGTGCTTCTCTCCGGGTAGAAAACGGGTGAGACCCTATAGAGAGTAATACATGCAACTACCAATTCTCAGCATCATCGTCTTCACCCCGATCGTTTTTGGGATCATCCTGCTGCTTATCCCGAGTGAGCGGAAACAAGTGATTCGGGTAACTGCTCTCGTGGGAGCGTCGATTGCGCTCGGGTTCTCCGTCTGGGCGTATTTCTCGTATGACCAGGTCCTGGGTGGGTATCAATTCATGGAACACTATCCATGGATACCCGTCATGGGCATCTCCTATTTTGTCGGTGTGAATGGAATGAATTTGCCCTTGGTCCTGCTCACCGGCATTGTCATGTTTACGGGTGTGCTCGTCTCCTGGAATATCGATGATCGTCCCCGGGAGTTTTTCGCCTTTATGTTCATCCTGGCGACAGGCGTGTTCGGTGTCTTCGTAGCGTTGGATCTGTTCCAGTTATTTTTCTTCTACGAAATCGCCGTCTTCCCCATGTACCTGCTTATTGCCATCTGGGGGTGGAAGGAAACCCGCGAATATGCCGCGATGAAGCTCACGCTGTTCCTGTTCATTGGTTCACTGATCGCACTCATTGGTGCACTGGCGATGTACTTCACCGCAGATGTGCAAACGTTCGACATGCTCGTGCTTCAGGATGCCGGATTCTCCACTGCGTTCCAGCGTCTCTGGTTCCCGTTTGTATTCTTTGGATTTGCGGTGCTTGGCGGCATTTTCCCGGTGCACAACTGGTCCCCCGACGGTCACGTTGCTGCGCCGACGGCCGTGTCCATGTTCCATGCGGGTGTTTTGATGAAACTCGGTGCGTTTGCAGCATTGCGAGTCGGGATCATGCTGCTTCCAGAAGGCGCGAAATTCTGGGCTGGATTAATCCTTGTCCTGGCGACGATAAATGTGGTTTATGGCGCCTTTATCGCCTCTGTGCAGAAGGACTTTAAATACGTCATCGGATTTTCGTCGGTTTCCCACATGGGTCTTGTCCTCTTAGGATTCGCCACCTTGAACCTGCAAGGGCTCACGGGCGCCGGCATACAGATGTTCTCGCATGGTGTGATGACGGCGCTCTTCTTTGCTGTCGTCGGGATTGTGTACGACCGCGCACATACGCGCGAGATTCCCAAACTTGGCGGCTTTGCGCGCGTGATGCCCCTCGTCGCTGTAGCTTTTATCATTGGCAGCCTGGTCTCTATGGGCATGCCGGGGCTATCCGGTTTCATCGCCGAGTTCCCGATTTTCTTGGGACTCTGGCAAACGGAACCTGTGATCGCGCTCATTGCTGCAATATCCATTGTTATCACTGCGGGCTACATCATGCTCGTTGTGCGCAGGGTGTTCTTCGGTGATATGCCGGAGGAGTTCGAAGGTCATATCGGTCCGATCACGAGAGGAGACAAGGTGAGCCTCGTTCTCTTAGCGGGGATTCTGATCCTGATCGGGGTATGGCCGGCTGTGATTGCGCCCATGGTCGAATCGGGCGCCCAGGCTGTGTTGACGGTGATTGGGGGTGCATAAGTGAGTGCTTTCGCTTTCACTACCTCCAGCATTAGCGCCATCCTCCCCGAGATCCTGCTGCTCGTCCTGGCCATCCTCATCCTCTTCGTGGATATCATTGGGAGGAAGGGGACTGAGCGTGCACTTGGATGGTTGACGGCCGCGGGGCTTGCGGTCATTCTCGTTGTGACCATTCTCTTCAGCAAACCAATCCCGGAGGATCCGTTTGTCTTTGGCGGCATGCTTCGCTATGACGGTCCAGCGTACGCCTTCACGCTGCTGTTGCTATTCGCCGCGACGATCGCCGCAATAATTTCGACCGGTGTGAGGGAGGTGTCTAACCGAGGGGCGTTTTTTGCCATTCTCGTCACAGCGACTCTGGGCATGGTCTTAATGGCAGCTTCCGCCGATGTGATCATGCTGTTTCTGGCCTTTGAAACCACCTCGATCTCGCTTTACATCCTCGCTGGATTCCTCAAGGGAGATGACGAGTCGACCGAAGCAGGCATGAAGTATTTCCTCTTTGGGGCAGTTGTATCCGCTGTGATGCTGTATGGGTTCAGCCTGCTCTATGGCTTCACCGGTCATACGAACATCTACGCCATGGCCGATGCCATGAATGCTGGGGAGATCTCGCCCTGGGTGATCGGGGCTTTGGCTATTCTTGTGCTGGCAGGGTTCGGCTTTAAAATTGCCGCAACACCCCTCCACTTCTGGACACCGGATGTGTATCAAGGCGCACCCACGCCCATCACGGCGTTCATCTCGACTGCATCGAAGGCAGCCGGTTTTATCGTCTTAATGCGCTTTATGCTGGCGGTATTCCCTGCGATTGAAGACCAATGGGCGCTCCTGATGGCCATCGTCGCTGCGGTGACAATGACGCTCGGAAACTTGCTCGCGATCCCACAGAAGAACATCAAGCGTATGCTTGCATACTCCTCTATCGCGCATGCTGGGTACGTTCTCATTGGAGTCGCGGCGATCAGCGTATTCGGGACTGCAGCGGCGATGTTCTACCTGCTCGCATATATCGTGACCAATCTGGCCGCGTTCACCGTGGTCATCCTATTTGCACGTTCTGCAGGATCTGATGAGATAGCGGATTACGCAGGGCTCAGTCGGCGAGCGCCTTGGCTTGCCATGGCGTTGCTGATCGCATTTCTTTCCCTTGGGGGTATGCCGCCGCTCGCAGGTTTCGTCGGTAAGTTCTTTGTCTTTGCCGCGGCCGTAGAGAGTGGGTGGATCTGGCTGGCGTTTGTGGGAATAATCAATGCGATCATCGGTCTTTACTACTACCTGACGGTATTGAAAGTGGTCTACCTGTACCGCTCCGATGATGAGCATAAGCATATCGAAGTGCCGCGCCTCTATGTCTTTGGCCTGGCAGTTTGCGTGGCAGCCATAATCCTGATCGGGATCTTGAGTTCGCCCTGGCTGGAGTGGTCTCTCGCAGCCGCACAAAGTTGGTTTTAAAAGGACATACCAAGTTCGCTTGTTTGAATTGCCTTGTGATACAATTTTCGAACGATGGCCCAGGACGGTCAAACACCTAAAAATAACAGAGCCATTGGCTCATTACAGTTGGCGCTCACGGGTGTTTTGGGTCTGGTTGGGTGCTTGACAATCGCAATCATTGCCGTGGCGTTGGTAGGCGGTCTTCTGCTGGATAATGCCTTTCAAACCCGACCGCTGTTTACACTGATTCTGGTTATCGCCAGCGTTCCACTAACGATATTTATTATGGTGCGGGTAGTCTCGTCCATGGCTCCCCGCATACAGACACTGTCTGAAAGCGCAGTCGTCACTCAATCGGAGGAGGATCGAGAAGGTGGAGAACACCGAGCCGAGGAAGTCTCGCAGAATCATTAAGGGCACCTACCGTTGGATCGTCATCGGCCTCATCGTCGGAACCGTTTTGGCTTTAAGTGCAATCGGTCCCGTAGTGATGCCGCACATCCAGGTGCCCGCTGAACCTGTTTCTGGCCCGATTTCTC
>CBDVCG010000294.1:0-3675 GCA_965372425.1 uncultured Anaerolineales bacterium | reverse complement strand
CTCCAAAGGCTCTTTCATCTCTTTCCTCCTCGGCATTTGAGTGAATTTGGGTGCTACCCAGCCTTCATCCTACCCTTCTTCGTAGATTTCCGCAACTCTTTCATGCAGAGCAATCTGTGCATTATCTGGACAAAAAAAGCTCACTCTTTCCCGCTCCCCATGAACTCTTCCGAAGTGGCATGCCCTGGTTGTGAGATCCCCTCCCGCTTGATTGTCTTCCAGAATGTGAGCGCTAAGATTTTTACGTCGAGCTGAAGAGACCAATGCTCCACGTACCAGGTGTCGAAGCGGAACTTATCCTCCCAGGTCAGCGCATTACGCCCATTGATCTGTGCCCAACCGGTGATCCCCGGGGGCACTTCATGTCTCCTTGCCTGCTCCTGTGTATAGCGCCCCAAGTATTGCATGAGCAACGGGCGAGGTCCTACAAGGCTCATTTCCCCCTTGAGCACATTAATAAGCTCGGGTAACTCATCCAGGCTGAAGGAGCGCAGAAATTGACCAAAAGAGGTCAGGCGTTGTGTATCCGGCAGGGGTTCTCCCTGGTTATCCACATCGGACGTCATGGTCCGGAACTTATACAGGACAAAGGGCTTTCCATGTAGCCCGGGACGAAGCTGCCGAAAAAGCACGGGTGAGCCCAGGCGAATTCGGATGTATATCGCCAGCAAGAGCAGAATCGGGCTGATGATGAGCAATCCCGGAATCGTCAGGACGAGATCAAACAATCGCTTTCGCTTCGGGACACCCTCCGGGAGATCGCTCATCCCAACTCGTGATCTCCATCTTGTTGAGAAGACTCCGCGCTTTCCGATGCGACCAACGTCATCATGACCCGTTCCATCTCGCCAGCCAAGTATGCCCGATCGAAGCGCTCCTCAACGCATCTCCTACCCGCTCTGCCAAGTCGATCTCCGAGCGCGGGGTCGGATTCCAATTCTTGGACAGCAACTGCCAGGCCCTCAGCATCCCCTGGCTCGATGAAGATTCCCGCATCTGCCTTCTCCACTACCTCCCGGATCACGCCATCTATCATCAGAAGAACTGGTTTGCCGGCAGCCATATAATCAAAAACCTTGTTGGGGTATGTGGTCTTATAGGCCTCGATAGGTTTGAGGATTGCGACGCAGGCGTCAGCGCCGGCCAGCGCACCCGGGATCTCTTTCTTGGGGACAGGGGGCAGAAACAGCACATTGCTCAGAGATAGGTGCCGAGCCTTCTCCTGGAGGGCAGCTTTTTCCTTACCATCTCCGAGAAGAACAAAGTGAATGGATGGCTCATCTTTCAAAATTTCGGCGGCATCCAGGAATGTTCCGAGGTCATTCGAGACGCCGTGCGCCCCTGCATAAAGCAGGATGAATTTATCCTGAAGATGATGCTCACTTCGGAAACCGTCACGGTCAAACGGTCGATCAAACATGGCGACATCCACACCGTTCGGGACGACGAACACACTCTCGCCCCCCTTTGAAGAGACATGCTCCATAAAACCAGGGGAATTGATAACCAGACTGTCCGCCCGCTTGTATAAAAACCGTTCGAGCCATTCCGACAAGCGGATGAGAATCGGCTGGCGGAGAACACCCACATCGATGGCGAAGTAGGGCCATAAATCGCGAACTTCAAACAAGAAAGGCGCGCCTTTCAAGCGCGCCAGCATCCATGCCGTTACCGCCTGAAAAATAGGAGGGGACGTTCCCCACACCAGTGTGACTTGACGAACCCGCAGCCCTGCTATGAATGATGTGATCATAAAAGAGAAGAAGCTCAGCAAGCGGTGGAGGAATGACTTATGCCAGCCGGAATAGGTGCGACAGCGCCATATCTCTACACCTGAATCATCGACCTCGCGAGCGAACCATGCGCCTGTTTCCATCTTTTCCCCAGTTAAATAACTCACCTGATCCGTGATCACGGTAACGCGATGCCCCAGCTCCGTAAGCTGACGTGCAAATTCGTGATGTCGCGTTCCGCCGGGCTCACCCAGCGCGGCGAAGGCTTGATGGACCAAGAGTATGTGCATGCGAGATTTCTAATTCCTCATCCTCGAAGAGGAGACGATCTAACGCCGGCTGACCCCTTTCTGGAGGCCGCCAGGCCACTTCGGCGGGTACGCTCTCATCTTCTCCGAACGTGATACTCGTCAACAGCCGTACCGGTAATGTGTTCGATACGTGAGCGATCAACTGCAGGGCAGGGGTTTTTACGGCGTACGTCGTTGAAAACCACCCTAATACAGGATCATGCTCCCCTAATTCTTCCCCTGCGACGAGCGTTCCTGCAGTATAAATGCCCATCCTGCAATCTCCAGCATCCACCTCGATGAAAGCTTTCTCCGTACCCACCTCCAACTCAATCCCACAACCTCGACGACGCCAGGGCAAATGTGCCAACAACCAGCTTAATCGCAGCGCATGGTCCCCCTCCCCAAGAATGTCGTCAGCGATTATCCAATGATCGTCCCCCAAACGGATTACGGTCCGCTGGTGGAGGACATTGAGGTTCTCATATCCAGTATGACAGAAAGAAAGGACCTCGAATTTCCCTGTTGATGATTTCCACGAACCGATTATTTCGGCCTGTGCCCAATCAAGCCACAGAAATCTTCCCGCGCGCGTCATCGGTTCTTGATCATCGACGAGCACGGTATTGTGATAACGCGCCAGAGCCAGGGCATTTTCCCACGGCGGCGGCGCATTATACAGGTAACTCCCCGGGTCAATAAGCACATTCGTGCCGTGCCACCAGAGATCGAAATGTAGTTGGTCGCTGTGTCCGGGACGATGCGTGAAGTGCGCGGCGCGCAGGATGCCGCGCGCACGATGACCGGACATCAAGTGCAAGCCGGCCTCAGGGAATGATGCCGCATCGCCTAATGTTGGCGCATCGCCTAATGTTGGCGCATCGGCTGTGGACCCAACTGCCATTCCCGCGAGGTTCGGGCTCAACTCAACCGGTTCTCCTCCAAGGTCCGTACGCCCGTCTCCTGTCTCGCCCAAGCCAAGCCAAATGCACACATCATCCCATGGTCCGGGTTCATAAAGGCGCACACCTTTTAACAAAACACCTGCAGCTTGAATGGTCGGCCGGTAGTCCTGAATAGGTCGCGTGCTCCATGGAAAGATTCGTGCGCCATCGTTCGGACCAAAATTGGGTGCACGACCGTTCTCGGGCTGCACAAGCGCATGCAGAAGCGATGCCATCTTCCATAATTTCTCGAGCACATCCTCGGGCAGGTGATCTTGATGGATGCCCGCGAGCTGTGCTATCCACAAGCCTGCCTGCAGGGCCAATCGTTGATAATTCACCGAATGTTGAATATAACCGCCATCCTCAAAGATTTGGCGCCTGAGTGCATCGACCGTCCATTTTCTTCCCAGGGCTCGCCAGCGGTCAGCCCTTTTTAACTCCGGATAGAGCAGTCCCGCCGTATAGAGCGCTACGGCTTCAACGAGCAGGTGATTGTTCCCCTGTGCCTGTGCATAGCTCAATGTGATAGATATCCGCTTTGCATAAGCGGCGATGCTCTGTGTGAGTATTCCCTGACGTTCTTCCTCGAGCATGAGTTGCTGTGGGAAGGCATAGTTTGCAAACACGGTCCCGAGCAAACGGATAGCCACATCTTGCGCCGAATACCAGTGGGGGCCAGTATTCGGGGGGTTGGATGCCAGCCAG
>CBDVCG010000293.1:0-3689 GCA_965372425.1 uncultured Anaerolineales bacterium | reverse complement strand
ATGGTCACCGTGCGCTCCATCGGCGCTGAACAATACGGGAAATTCTTGATTGGTGTATTTAATGAATGGGTTCGACATGATGTTGGACAGGTCTACGTCCAGATATTTGATGTTTCCCTGGGGTCCTGGGTGGGCGCTCCGCCTGCGCTGTGTATCTTTTCACCGACGTGTGGGAACGCGCTTGCAATGGAGCACAATGGGGATGTGTACTCCTGTGATCATTTTGTCGAGCCCGATTACCTGCTGGGAAATATCGAGGAAACCCACATGATCGAACTTGTGGCCTCAGATAAGCAGCGGCAATTCGGGAAAGACAAACTCGAGACACTCCCTCAATACTGTCTCGATTGCGACGTGCGATTTGCCTGTCATGGCGGTTGTCCGAAGAATCGCTTTATCGAAACGCCGGATGGTGAGCCGGGTCTGAACTACCTCTGTGCCGGTTATAAAGCCTTCTTCCACCATATCGATCGCCCGATGAAAATCATGAGCGACCTCCTTCGTCAGAATCGACCACCGGCAGAAATTATGATTATCCTGGAGAAAGAGGAAGAAGCCCGGCTGGAAGAGGCGTTCTCTAAAACACGCCGGAACGAGCCCTGCCCTTGCGGAAGTGGTAAGAAATTCAAACAATGCCACGGCAGATCCTGATCGCTTTAATCCTCCCCCCGCTTTCTTCCTTCTTTTCGTCATTTTCTTTTAGATTCTAGCTAAGCTCACTATGGAGGATTGGTTTGAGGGGCGAACTTACATTTATCCGCTTCCAGCGGGGAGATGAGCAAGTCTCGAAAACAAGCAGATTTTCAGGTCGATGAGTTAAAACCTGTCTCTCTGGAAAGTGAGAGTCGTTGGGGTGAGGATGACTGGCTTTTCTATGTCAGCCCCGCCTCTCGGTGACAGGGTGATCACTCAAGTAAGCCCGCTGCTTCTTTCTCACCTCGGAATAATGTGATCCATCCCTGGGGGGGATCTCGTTGGAGTTTATGACCCACTCACAGTAGTATTAGGGGTCTTCGTTCTTTTAAGAAGTTGGGAGGGACCGTATGACCACCCATTGGAGAATGACAACAAGGTACATCGTTGGGATTGGACTATTTTTATTCAGTCTCTTCGTGTTATATCTAAGCCGCTCGATTTTATCGACGGTCATCATTGCTGCGCTAATCACCTTCCTTGTTAAACCCATCATTATCTTTCTAAATACGAAATTCAGAACTCCAAAGGGATTGACGATTGCCATCGTCTATATCATCGTCGTGATCGTCATCCTTGTTGCTCCCCTGATCCTTCTCCCCCCGCTCGTAACTGCGTTTAATACATTCCTCAGTTACGATTATCAAACACTCCTACAGGACGTCATCGTTTGGGCTGAACGGACATTGCTCGATCTGAAGTTTCAACAGAGCGTAATCCCGGGTTTCGATCCTCTTGTGGACAGCACCGTTGACCCGCTTCTCCAGGTTCTTCAAGATACAGGGCCGATCACGATCCCACAGCTGCCCCCGGTACCAGACATTCTCGCTTTTTTAAGCGGAGCACTATCATCTGGGGTCAATATCGCCATCAGCGTGGTTGGCACCGTCGTCTCCTCACTCATCACCCTGGCATTTATCGTGATGTTCTCAATTTACATGAGCATCGATTCCGAGAAGTTCTATCAGTCGTTCATCGAATTCATCCCACCGGCATACAGGGAAGAGGCTGACACCCTCCTCAGCAGGGTAGCTAGCGCGATGGGGGCCTGGCTTCGCGGAAATATCACGCTGATGGTTGTCATTGGGGTCACGGTTTGGATTGGGAACCTCATCCTCGGAACACCGAATGCGTTCTTCCTCGGCGTGATCTCTGGGCTATTAGAGTTAATCCCAACCATAGGACCGGCGCTCGCTCTCATACCGGCAGTATTGGTGGCGCTTACCCAAGGTTCTTCGCATTTTGATGTGAGCAACTTCTCATTCGCCATCATTGTACTGATTTTCTATCTCATGGTTCAGGTCCTGGAGAACAACTTCGTCGTACCCAGGGTGATGGGCCAGGAGCTCAAACTGCACCCTCTGGTCGTGCTAATTGGGATCCTCGTTGGCGCCGCGTCATTCGGGGTCCTTGGTGCACTCTTGGCCGCACCCGTCATCGCGATGGCTAAAATTGTTCTGAAATATCTTTATATGAAGGTTCTCGGGGAGGATCCCTTCCCTCCGGAAGTGCTTGACGTTGAAGAGCCGAAGTCATCCTGGATTGATAAGACCAGAGATGTCGGTGGTCGGGTTTCAGGCATAATCCTGCGACGCACCCGAAAAGGTGAAGCCGCTTCGATGATCGACGAAACCTCCGCGGACCCTGAGTTGAAAGACCAGGAAACAGAAATAGAATAAACCTCATCGAATATGCAGCTTCCCGTCACTCACTTCAATGGTCAAATGTGACTTATTCATTTGGTGCAGCTCAGACATGATGATGACAGCCCTCGGTCGTTTCGAGCGGCTGATTTTATTGGGGATAGCTCATATTACTTAGTAATTGGGACGGTTACGAATGCATTGGGGAAGCGATCGTTCTAGGGAGAACGTATGAGAAAGCTGCTCATTCGATGGCTCGTGATTACTATCGCGTTGATCGCCGCCATCTTTATCGTGCCCGGAATCAGGGTCGAAGGGAATGCCTGGTTGGCTGTCGCGGCAGCCGCGATCATCCTGGGCTTGGTGAATGCCATCCTGCGGCCGATCCTGAGGCTGCTCTCATGTGGGTGCATCGTCCTCACGCTTGGTTTTTTTCTGTTGATCCTCAACGCCTTCACTCTCTGGATTTCATCATGGATTGCCGTTAATATCTTCGGGATCGGATTTTATGTCGAGAATTTCTGGGCTGCATTTTGGGGAGCAGTAATTGTGAGTTTCGTATCGTACTTGATGTCGTACCTTGTATACGATAGGTGATGTAGAATAAAGTGCACGAATCTGTAAATTGATGCATAATAATTTAAAGCTATGAGGTGGAGAATATGACCGCAAAATTACTCGATATAAAGACCTATGAATCGACGCCCTGGGGGTTGGTCCTATTTGAAGGTGCGATGGGAGTCCTCTTCGGGAGCTTCTTTCTTGCTGCCGGTGGTTGGACCATCGCCATGTTGGTTGGGTTTCTTGGGCTGTACTGGCTCATCACTGGGCTCATCTCAATAGGTTCGATCTTCATTGATAGCCGGAAATGGGGCATAAAGCTCGCTGCGGGGCTCCTCGGTATCCTGGCTGGTCTGCTGATTTTCAGTCATCCCCTTTGGAGCGCCTTCCTTGTTCCGACTGCACTTGCTATCATCGTCGGAGTATTTGGCATCATCATGGGTTTGTTGAAAATCGTGCATGCTTTCACGGGAGCTGGCTGGGACGAGGGTTTGAGAGGGGTAGTAAGCCTCATACTAGGTGTGCTGCTTGTGAGTTCACCATACCTGGCGCCGAAGTTAATTCCTACACTGCTCGGCGCCGTCTTGTTCTTGGGTGGTTTGATCATCGTGGTCATGGCTTTCCGTGTCAGGAGGGCTGAAAAGGAGCACGCGCATCACGGTCATCAAAAACATCGTTAGCTGCGAGATGTGTTTATAAAAATCCAAGTTTATTACGAAAACTAAACAATTCCAATCATCCCATGCACATCCTTCACCGATGTGCATTGGCGTTAATATCCTCAGCAAAATT
>CBDVCG010000292.1:0-3691 GCA_965372425.1 uncultured Anaerolineales bacterium | reverse complement strand
GACTCAGGATGACCTGCAAGGATATGCTGCGGGGATGGAACAAGTGAAATTGCGCTTTTCTCGACACTCATGCGCTGTCTACACACCCCCTAGGAAAAAAAATTGACACTAGAATGCTCCACGTCCTTGGATTACGGCGAAGGGCGTGCGGATGATGATGAGGATATCTAGAAGCAGTGAATAATTGTAAATGTAGTAAAGATCCTCATCCGTATTCTGGTGCATCGGTTTCTCGCTACGACCATTTATCTGCCACCAACCTGTGAGACCTTGAGGGACAGCGAACCGCTTTCTCTGCCATGGTTTGTAGAGCTCCACCAGCCACGGCATTTCTGGTCGAGGACCCACAAGACTCATATCACCTTTGAGAACATTAAAGAGCTGGGGAAGTTCATCGAGGCTGAACCTTCGAAGGATGTGTCCAAGCTTGGAGATTCTCGGATCATCCCTCCGTTTGGGCTGGAGGGGCTGCTGGGTGGTCTTAGATTCACTTTGAAAAGCATGCGCCTCTTCACTTTGGATCATGGTGCGAAATTTATACATTGTGAAGAGAACCCCATTCTCACCGACGCGAGTCTGTCGAAATATTACCGCGCCTGAACCCTCCATGGCGACGAGTAATGCAATGAAGAACATCATAGGTGAGGCAAAGACTATAAGGGCGACGCATGTGAGTATGTCAAAACCACGCTTGATCACGCGGTTTACGCCATCGATGACGGGTTCTCGTAAACCGATTACAGGGAATCCACCGATCATCTCGATTTTGGCTTTTACCAGGGCGAGTGAGAAGTAATCTGGGATAACCTTGATACGTACCGGAAAATTTTCCAGTCGGGCAACCAGGCTGTGAAGTTTGTCGTATGCATTGGGGGGAAGCGTGCTCCAAATTTCGAGGACTTCATGGGTTTCGAGGATGGGTAGGAGGTCATCGAGGGTTCCAAGGACTTCCAAGCCGTTATATGTTCTTTTTCGTCTATCAGGATCGTCCTCGATATAACCGACAATATCATATCCCCAGATAGGGTTCGTCTGGACTTGTTGTACAACCTCCTGGGCAAGATCTCCGGCTCCAATCATGATCACACGTGTGTGGTCGAAGATTGGCGTCGATAGACGGGGCTGCAAAATCCCGAATAAGATCCAACGGTAAAAGAGGAGAAGAAATAGGTTAATGAGGAAAAAGTACACGAATTGCAGTCGCGATACTTCACGGAATGTGAGGAAAAGAATCCCGGCGAAAATGAGCGTGGCAAGCAAGCCGCCAAAGATTACACGAGTGATGATAAACCAGTTGCGATCTGTATGCTTGGTGTCATAGGCTCCAACGAGAAGGAGTGATCCCGACCAACAAAGTACGGCAATCGCGTAGACGAACACCGGGAGCGAGGCGCCGATCTCGCCGAGTGGTCTGCCGATGGGCAAAGCATCTCGAAGGTAGGACGCAGTATAGAGCCCCATGCAAGTGATGATGATGTCGCTGATGAAGACAAAACTCTCTAATCGATTGAAGGTCCGATTCATTTTCAACTCAAAGCCGTGCAGATGAATAGGTATCCGGTCAAATGTCCCCACGGGATCGTTGTTCGACTTACTCAGGACGCAAGTTTGATGCCAGCTTTCTAGATGAACTCAGGATGTGGAAGGCAAAATTTTCTCCCGGCTGCATTCACATACAGCGTAGAAGCAGTGGAGCCAGAGTGTCAATGAGATATGGTTGCCATATCGCAAGCACCAGAACATGTTTGGAGCCATGTCAGATGTGTGGTGATGCCGCATTTTACATCAATGTGGTATCTCGAGAAAATGAAGGGGCTGCCCCAAAAGGACAGCCCCTCGATTCTCCAAGCTGCGACTGATTATGCGAGATCAACTCGATGCGGGTTCGCTCTCAAAGACAGTTACCTCCAAGGGTCGACCGCTCTGTCGAATTGCCCAGATGATGATGGCAAACATCACTGCCATTGCTACCCAGGCGGTTATTGAGCCGCGTGCTTGAACTATAAGTGGTGCGGCCAACAAACTCACCAGGTTGACCACCTTAATCATCGGGTTTAGGGCTGGTCCAGCCGTGTCCTTGAGCGGATCACCGAATGTATCACCCTCAACACTAGCCCGATGTGCAGGCGATCCCTTGCCCCCAAGATTTCCATCTTCAATATACTTCTTTGCATTGTCGAGAGCGCCACCGGAGATCGCCATGAACACGGCCATGAGCTGTCCAACGAGGATGACGCCGGCTAGGTAGGCCCCGAGGGATTCAACACCGAATATCAACCCGACAAGGATTGGAGTGGCTACGGAAAGACCCACAAGCGGGAGAAGTTCCTTCTGCGCTGCGGTGGTGGTGATTTTGACAACGTTCTCATACTCCGGTTTGACAGTGCCTTCCATGACCCCCGGGATGCGAAACTGTCGTCGAACTTCCTGCACGACCTGATTCGCCCCCCTGGCGACAGCTTTGATGCTGTACGCCGAGAAGAGAAATGGCAAAGTTCCTCCGAGCAGCAGGCCGATTACGCCTGCAAGTGTAGATATTCGGACGAATTCAATGGCTTCGACTCCAAGACGAATCTGCATGATGCGGATATCGGTGACATAGGAGAAGAACAGACTCGTAGCGGCGATGACCGCAGAAGCGATGGCAATTTGCTTTGTGATGGCTTTTGTGGTGTTCCCGACAGCATCTAGGTCGGCCAGGATTTTCCATGCTTTTTCACCTACGCCAGCCATTTCGCCAATTCCGTTTGCATTGTCAGCGATAGGTCCAAAGGAATCCATGGCGACGTTATTCCCGGTATGAGAAAGCATCCCGATGCCAACCATGGCGACGCCGTACAGTGCAAAAATCGCCGGTTCGCCCATGTACAGAATCATGCTCACACTCAATGCGAGACAGATCACCACGACGCTCCAAACGCTCGACTCCATACCGACGCTCAACCCGGAGAGAATTGTCGTAGCAGTTCCCGTATTGGTGGATTCGACGATTTCCTTCACAGGTTTTTTCTTGTAGGAAGTGAAGTACGACGTCAGAGGATTGAACGCAACCGCAAGTCCTACGCCCACGGCATTGAGGAGGGCTAATTTCCATTCCCCGGCATAGAGTAGTCCAACAACCATGGCCCAAAAGACCGTGTTTAAGCTCGAAACCTCATAGGAGCGGAACATAGCTTCTTCTGCGTCTTTTGCGCGCAGGAATTTAATGGGGAAGTTTTCCCAATACGGAACCGCGAACGTACCGAGTATGGATGAGATCACTCCAATCGCTCGCACGACCAGTGGAAAGACAATCCAGTAAGTTTCTCCTGTGAGATGCGTCAAGACGAGGCCGAGGATCAATGTGGAAACGATGGTAACCTCGTAGGACTCAAAGATATCGGCTGCCATTCCTGCACAGTCACCGACGTTGTCCCCAACGAGATCGGCGATGACACCCGCATTACGGGGATCATCCTCTGGCAAATCGTGTTCTACCTTTCCGACGAGATCGGCGCCAACGTCAGCGGCTTTCGTGTAAATTCCACCACCGATGCGCATGAACAATGCCACGAGCGTTCCACCCAATCCGAACCCCAGGAGTACACCAGGCGCTGCCCTGCCGAAATACATGAAGATCAGTGTGCCTCCCAATAATCCAAGACCGTCGGTTAACATTCCCGTGAACGTTCCAGCGCGGTAAGCAATCGTC
>CBDVCG010000291.1:0-3703 GCA_965372425.1 uncultured Anaerolineales bacterium | reverse complement strand
GCGGATGAATGACCGACCATCTCACCACCGGCTTCATGGATGAGTACATCAGCCCCTTGCGCTAGTCGCACGATTGATTCGCAGGGTTCCGTGTCGGATGAGTAAACCACAGTTTTCTCACCCTCCCTGAATTCAAATCGCAACCCGATCGTCGGGACGACGTGACGGACGGGCGAAGAGAAAAATTGCAGCTCTCCGTGTTCGAGCACAAATACCCGCTCACGCTCGGGCAAGCGGTGAAAAGCCACGGGGAAGAAACCTGGCCAATTATCCCAATGATAGGAACTCATCATATCTTCAAGGCGTTCCAAGCAGTGATGAAGTCCGTAAATGCGGAGCGCTTCCTGACGCCCGAGCAGCCACATGTTCATGAGCAGCAACGGCACGCCCCCAACATGATCAGGGTGAAAATGTGTAAGGATGATGTCGGAAACTTCCTCAATGTCAATGCCTGCCCGTTCCAGTCTTAGAATTTGCGTGCCGCTGCAATCCACAAGCACAACGCCCTTATTCCCCTTGAAAGCCATATGCGAATTGGCATGGGTCTGGCTGGGAATTGCTGCAGAAGAACCAAGAATAATGAGCTTTGTCATAGTTTACGGTCCGAATAGTAGTCGGAGAGCGAGATGCGGGGTTACGAACACTTCAACGATCGCTGCAGCGATTAAGAGGGGCACGACGATCCCGATCATGATGCGTGCCCATTCCGCGAGCGCTCGCATCCATCCTTCGCCAAGTGATGCCCCTTTCGGCTGGCTAATCGCAGCCATCCCGAGCTGGAGAATGGCCGCGCCCGCGAGGATAGCAGCGGGAACCTCGAAGATGCCATGAGGCACAACGAGCGCCAACATGTAAGTCATTGCACCAGCCCCAGCAAGCAAAAGGTTGCCAAAGATATATCCGATAATGATAAACGGTGCCATAAGGACCGCCAAGGATAACACCCCGAACGTGAAGGCGCCGAGCAAAGTCGCCAGCGCGAGGGCACGCATATTTGTGAAAAATATTTTCCAAACACCCTCACTGCTGAACATCCCAAATTGCCGCAGGGTACTTTCAAGATCTGCTTGAGAGGTGGATATCGAGAAGATTTCAGATGGGAGGGTGAATTTCGTGGCAAGTACCGCTCCAATGATGAGACCCGACGAGAGTACCAGAGCCGTGAAAACGATGGGTTTCCAGCTTCCCTTGATCGATTTATTGTAGAGGCCTCGATACCAGTCCAACAACGACGTAGATCCCGAGATAAAATAATCCCCGAACTGCGTGCGGATCCATTTTAAATCCAGCGCGTCAAGTTCACGACCCAGAAGCTCCTCGCGATTAAATAGCCTCAAACCCATCCTGGTAAGCATGACGGCAACGATGCTTAACCCGAGCGCAATCCACCATAAGACAGCATACCTGCCCCAGAACATAATCATGCTTTCAAGGATGACGAGCTGGGCGACAGGGATGATAATGAAAGAGGCGAGTAGGTTTGCCGCACGCACAGAAGTCGTCTGCGAGGAAATCACGACAGCCCCACAGACCATCACAATCGCTTGTACGGTCGTCAGCGCGAGTATCTGCAGCAGGAGTTGAGGCTGTGGAGTCCAATCGATTGTTAGCGTCAAGCCGACGAGATAGACCGTGATGCCAAAGTACGCTGCAGCTAGAGGTGTGGCAACCGATGCAATCATTTTTCCCAGGTAAAGTTGACCATCGCTCAAAGGGGTAGCCAGGAGAGGCTCCAAGGAGAGTCTCTCGCGCTCCCCTGCAAAACTCTCTAGCGCAATGACAAGTGATACCGAAATCGGGAAGAATCCCACAACCAGCAGGAGGAATGGAATCAGACGCTCACCAATGATCGGAGCTCCGTAGCGTGCTACAAAATCCACGGCAATGCGGGCTGTGATATTCATCAGCAACGGAAAAAACAGCGTCAAAATGATGATCGGCGTTGTGATGCGCCAATCACGGAATTGATCACGGATCTCTCGTTGGGCGACCACCCAAACGCCGCTCCATGAATCTCGAGGGATCGATAATCTCTCGTTCAAGATCCATCGCCTCCTAGGTCCTGCATCCCCACCACTTCAAGGTACACATCTTCAAGGCTGCGTTCTACTTCAGATAACGTAACCACAGGAATATGCGCGTCGATCATGGCTCTCAGCACCAGTGGGTTTACTTTTTCAGGCTCCGCGGTCTGGTACCGAATCCAACTGGGACCTTCTGACACTCGTACAGCTTCATCTGGAAGGAAGTCGATCGCCCCATCGAGCGGTTTTCCCAGACGCAGCTCCATCACTGGATCTCCAAGAAGAGATCTCTTTAAGACCGCAGTTTGATCAAAGGCGATGATCGCTCCGCGTCGAATAATTGCGATGGTATCCGCAAGAGCCTCGGCTTCATGCAAATTATGAGTGCAAACGATGATCGATCGATCTTTGGATCGGAGAGATTCGATGCTTTCACGAACCATGTGCGCGCTGGAGGGGTCCATGGCAGACGTTGGCTCGTCTAGAAGAAGAATCTTTGGTTCATGCAGCAACGCTCGAACCAGAGCAAGTTTCTGCCGCATACCTTTCGAGTAATAACCCAGACGTAAGTCTAATGCATCATCCAGGTTATAGGAGGAAAGTAAACTTTCAGCCCTTTCATGGATTACTGCATCAGTCAGTCCGTAGATCCTTCCGAAAAATTCGAGATATTCGAGCGAGCGCATGCGTGTATAAAGCCCATGATGCTCTGTGAGTAAACCCACCATGCCTCTGATTTGTGATGCATGTTTTCGTACATCCAGCCCGGCGATCCTTGCGCTGCCTGATGTAGGCTTCAAGATCGAAGCCAACATACGGATGGTCGTGGTCTTCCCGGCCCCATTGGGACCCAATAGTGCCATTATCTCACCGGGGTTGACGTGCAGGCTTAACTCGTCTACTGCTGTGAACGAGCCGAATTTCTTGGTCAGTTCTATGGCTTCAATCATGCTTGAATCTCCGCAGGATTATAACCAATGAGCTGTTCCAGCTACAATCACTCATCCCTCCTATAACAGCGCGAGGCCGGAGAAACTCCGGCCTATGGGCAATCTCCGAATGCGCAAAATTGCTTTTCTTATGCTGCCGAACTTCGCTTGATGGGCCGATGGCGAAGGAATAAGAAAACGGCGGATCCGAGTGCAATGACTAACATGAACATCTGGTTGAAGTTCACACCAAAGTAGTCGACATAGTCGAGCCGCAGATACTCTAGGATAAATCTGCCGATCGGATAAATGATAAGGTAAATTAAGAACAGATCCCCGTCTTTCATCTTCTCGCGGTAGCGACTCCAGATAAACAACAAGACGCCGGCATTGAGTAGATTGTAAAGAGATTCATACAGGAACAATGGATGAAAAGTAAACGGCGTTTCGAACCCCAATTTATCGGCTAAGGCTTGTATATCTTGCACCTGTTGAGGCGGCAGGATCTGCATTGGAATCTGAATTCCCCAGGGGAGATCGGTTAGGCCCCCAAACAGCTCCCTGTTGACATAATTTCCCCACCGCCCGATAGCCTGCGCCAACGCCAGGCCGGGAGCAACGGCGTCACCGAGCATGCCGAAGGAAACATTCCGTCTTCTAGCGAAAATATAAACCCCCAGCGCCCCACCCGCGACTGCGCCAGGAATCCCCAAACCTCCCTCCCATGTCGTGAGGATCCTGATCGGGTTT
>CBDVCG010000290.1:0-3734 GCA_965372425.1 uncultured Anaerolineales bacterium | reverse complement strand
CTATGATATCGGTTATCAAAAATCAGAATGGGTATTGGTGGGTTTTATTGAGGATGGTTGGGTGCAACCCGCCCCCGATGCGAGTGGGTGGACCTTCGGCGGCACGGCTGTTGTCGAGGTAACTATGCATGATAAATGGCGGTGCCATCACTGTGTTCCAACGGAGGGCGGCTGTAGTGACATATTGGTGCAGTGGCTCGAAGATGAGAAGACCAAAGAAGTCAAAGCCACGATCGAGGGCTGGACGGAGCAAGTCGTACCAGGCGAAGGGGATGACCCCGATCGTTTAGCGCCGGGTGGTGTGTATACGTTGATTGTGTCTTATGAAGGTTCTGATGCGGATATGATGATGGACTGCGAGCGCTGTGTGTTACCGGCTGACTTTCCGCCGCCGGTCTATATCGAAGAATAGTGTGGAGACTTAATTTGCGACAATCCTATCTTCTCCTTGTCGTTATCGTATCACTCTGCTTAATCGCAGGAGTGGTTTATGACCCTGTTTATGGAGCATCGCCATCCTACGCCCGCTCCATAGATGATGCGATGCTGCTGATGATCTCCAGTCATACGATGAGCGATACAGGTGGTCTTCCTGAGCAATCAAACCAAACAAGACTCGGCAGAATGCAGATGATTAATAGCGGTATGGGTGATAGAACGCTTACGGTCAACGAGATAGCGGTCTACCGTGATGCTCTTCGTGAGTCTTGTCTGACGGGAAAAGCCCTAATTACCGCACGTTACGCTGGAGAAGAAGAGTGCATTCGGTTGGGAATGATGGAGAAGGAATGTGGGAAGCGAACCGATTGGCTAAATGAACAGGCAGAAGCCCTGGAACGGGCTCGACGACGGCGAGCACGCTATCGAGGACTTGGTGGACTATATAACCCGAATCGGTGACGCCATTCGGCGAGCGCGCCCTGGACAGGCGATTCGATGGTTTTCCAAAGAAGTCATTCCAGAATTAGCCCAAAACATAATTACAGGTGGGGTAGAGTTAAAGGGGAAGGCGGTGCGTCATCTCGGCCGTAAAATTTTTCTAAAGAAAGTTCAACGCGCCGTGCAATACGAAATGATCCGGAGGCAAGTGAAAAAAATGTCTGCGGTGAAGAATGTCGAAACGAAAGATGACATTTTGGCACGGGCGGCGCCGCAGTGGGCGCTTAATGCACAGGATTTAGAAGCGATTCGAGAAAAGTGCAAGGATGAAAAATCAAAGAAGGAAGATGTACCGAATATAGAACTGGAATCCGCTGCAACAAATCTTGTAAAAGGGAATACTGAATCCTTTGATGCAGAATTATGGTGGTTCTATTTCTCTGAGACCGTCACTCCGGACAATATGTGTGCTTACACATTTTCGGGCAAGACGGACGAGCTGTTGGTGGATTTTGTAATCGATTCAAAGACAGGAAAGGTTACCGGGGTTTTTAATGGTCATGTTTATAACGTGTCCCAGGATACCAATGACGAAAACACTTATGAAGGCTCATTCAGCGGAATGTTGACGGATGTTACAGCCATGGAGGTTGAACAAGGCAGTTGGGATTACGAGGGGATTGCCACCATCGATATGGAGTTCACTGGAAATGGGACCTGCACACCCGAGGGTGGTCCAAGTACACCTTGGGGAGGTAGCAGGGCGATAAACCAGAAAAAAGCACAAGTAAAAGGCAACACCACCCAGGGTTTGTGCATCCTATGGGAAGACATAGGGGACGGCTCTGATTTTCTGGCTGGATTGATGATTCAACACAAAGGTGCCTTTCGGCAACATAACCCGTACTGCCCGTAAGGGGATTTACGCTATTTACTTTGGAAACGCAGATGATTTTCTCCTCCATTTCGTTGACATCGACTGCTGGTAAGTTGGCACATAGACCCAAGAGGAGGGATGGAATGTCAGGTCGATCGCAAAGATGGCGGGCAGGGCTTCTGTTCGTTGTTTTCATGCTCGGGTTATTGCCGGGATGTAATCCCCTAACTAGCCCAGACCACTCGCAAGACGACGCCATGCTGCTCTTGATCGCCAGTCAGGTGCGGCTCGCCGAAAGTATCGAAAGCCAGTCTCTAGCGAGCGCACATGGGCAATTGAGCATAAGACCGGTTGGCATTAAAGCGGATGGGAAGAACGTCAATGAGGTGATTGGTTTAATTGAACTTTATCGAAAATACGAGGACACACTCAAGGCACAGAAGGATCAGTATACAGACCATCAATATGAGTTCGTTCAAGGCACCCTAATCAATAAGATTTCCGATCTTGAGCAGCAGGCCAGCAGTTTGACCAAGCGCCGTCGGCGAAGAGCGTTCAATCCCTTCAAGGTCATCGGTCGCGGCATCGGCAAATTGGCTAAGGGGATTGGCAAAGGTGTGAAATTTGTGGTCGTCGAGGGGGGCAACCTTGCGATCCACTTTGTCGTAGATAAGGTCAAGACCACAATCCGCGACGTCTTCGAAGGACGCGTTAAAAGCATCATCGCCAGGTTCACCAGCCGATTTGGGCCCCTGAGCCCATGGGTGGAGGCCCGCCTCAGAAGAGTGCTCGATCGCTGGTGGGTGGGTTTCCGGGATCGGGCAACCGGTCGAGCGAGCCGCTATGCCACCCAAACAGCAGCAGCGCTTGTTGAGAAGGATCGGGAGGGTGAGCGTGAGCCCGATGAAGGCGGATCGGATGACGATATTTCGTATGATGAGGCTTTTCGCGTTGATGATGATTGGTTTGATCAGGCCTGGCCAGATCTCAAAGCTCTACTGATAGAAGAACGACGGAATTGTCAGACGAAGGCGATCGCCCAATGGAAGGAATGTCTCTTCCAGCAGGCAGCATCCGGGGCTACCCAAAATGAGGCGACTGAAGCCTGTCAAAGTCCTTATGATGCCATCCCGAAGAACGATTCGGGAGGTATGGTGACAATGGTAGGTGAGACCATCTATAGTGGTGCAGTAGCCAATGGGGTCACAATTACTTATACAAGCGGAGGGGGTGCGGTTAACGGTCGCCTCTACTACCAGCTGTATGATAATGTGGGCATTTGCACGAACACGACTACGACGGTTGTGGTTGGCGAGTATGATTTGGAAACTTGCACGATGGGAGGGACAGCGACTCTCGAAATCCTTTATGATGGTCTGACATGCGTCAGCGTCTGTGGTCCTACCGAGAATTCACCTGCACCCTGCCCTGTTCGAGTGTCCGGATCAACTTTATGGGAAGCGACGTTAGAAGATGGTGTGCTTAGTGGAGCGATTGGGGACGAGGCCTGTGATCCACATTGTTTTGGCTTCAGGGCGCCTCCCTACGGAACTAATCCTTAGAATCGAGTTGAACTGGTGACAGAATCAAGCCGCCTTTCCACTGGTTATTGATGAGGGGTAAACTCGGGTTTGCAAAACTCAGATTTTACTGAGGAGAAGTTATGACGTTTCAGGATGATGCTCACCTTGAAGGTCTCACCGGTGAGCTCAAAGGGCGGGAATTCAACCTGATCGATGGGGATACCACCATCGGCCGCGGCAAGGAAAATATCATCCAGGTGCTCGATCCGAAGGCTTCCCGGGCGCACGCGGTGATCCGCTTCGAATATGGTCGCTACACGCTCGAGGACCTGGGCAGCTCCGGCGGCACGAGAGTCAACGGCGAACTCGTTTCCACCGCCGAACTGCAGAACGACGACAACATCACGATCGGGGAGACCGCCTTCAAGGTGCACAACGTTTTGGAAATAGAGTCC
>CBDVCG010000289.1:0-3750 GCA_965372425.1 uncultured Anaerolineales bacterium | reverse complement strand
AACAGGGACAATTAGAGAGATTCGTTCAAGTCATCGTTGGGAGAAGCTTATGGAGCTTAGTGCGATTGAATATGATCATGGGAAAAAATCGCAGGGAGAATAACGTGACATCGTTAAATGAATCTAACGAAGAAGGTAGTAGTTCGGAGAATCAGTCCAGACATAATCACCATCTGTGGGTGGGCAGTGTTATGTACTCGGCAGGCATCATTGGCATTATCGTCGTCATATTGGTGATGATCTCGGTTCCCTTCATCGCCAACCAGGTTGGCGCGACATTGGAGACGAGTCTTTTAACCCTCGCGGATGGTCTTGACGACCTTTCTACCACCATCGTGATAGCAAATGATTCCATGGATAAAGCAACAAAGGTGCTTCGCAGCACGGCAATCACACTAACCGATGTGAATGCAAGCCTGGATGAAGTGGTGCCCTTCCTGGACACGGTGGGTACGATCGTAGGGGAGACGGCTCCAGAGACGATCGAAGCCACACACAATGCACTTGTATCGGCTGAGTCTGGTGCAAAGGCGATCGATGGTGTGATGAGAGCGCTGAGTACCGTCAGCTTCATCACTGGAATAAATTACAATCCATCTACTCCTCTGGATGATGCATTGGTGCGGTCTGCTGCCAGCCTCGAACCCCTCCCGGATGAGCTGCGTAAAATTCAGGATGAATTGAGTGGATTTACTTCGACAGTCGAGAATATCCAGCCCAGTTTGGAACTGACCGCCTCTGCATTAGAAGATCTTGGGGAAAGCATGGGGACCATCCAATCCGAGATTGAAGAACAGGCTGATTTTCTGGGATTATCTGCGTCTGAAGTCCGGGGTGCGGGGGAAGGAATCTCCTCGTGGATCTGGATATTGGTGGTTGTGATCGAGATCTTGCTGGTCTGGGCTATCTTCGGACAGATAACTATCGTATATGTCGGGGGGGAGTTAAAGCGGAAGAATTCCTGACAGGGACAGCAATTTTCATCGATTCCAAAAATGGGGGCTCATAAGTCCATATTAAATTGGATGCAAGTAATACTAGAGGACGGCTTGCACCGATAAATTCAGCGTGCTATAATGTCGACAATCAGAAAAATGGTTGTCCAAGGACATCCCCCCCATACTCGAACCAGTTCTGTATGTAACTGAATGCAACCTCAATAGGTAACCGCGTTTGAGTGACACATTATCAATTTGATTGCAAACCTTAAACTTGTTTAATTGAATATTCCCTCGGGGAGCTCTTAATGAATATTGCACAACTTGAAGCCATGACCCTCGCAGATTTGCGCGCAAAGCTGAAGGAATTTGACATCGCCGGCGGATCGCGCATGAAGAAGGAAGATCTCATTCTGCGCATCATGCAAGCCGATGCGGAGAAGCGCGGCTTGGAGCTGCGCGGCGGGATCCTCGAGGTGATGAACGAAGGTATGGGATTCCTCCGGGCAGACCATTACTTACCGGGTCGTAACGACATCTATGTCTCACAATCCCAGATCCGACGTTTCGGTTTGCGCACAGGCGATATGATCATCGGACAAATCCGCCCGCCGAAAGATACCGAGAAGTACTACGGTCTTCTTCGGGTCGAATCGATTAACGGCATGGATCCAGAAGAAGCAAAGAATCGTCCCAAATTTGAATCACTCACACCCATCTTCCCCGAAGAGCGCTTCGACTTGGAGACAGATCGCTATACGCTTTCGACACGCTTGATCAACCTGGTCGCTCCCATCGGAAAAGGTCAGCGTGGCCTTATCGTCTCTCCTCCCAAAGCTGGAAAGACCACGGTCTTAAAAGAAGTGGCGAATGCCATCTCACAAAAATATCCTGGAGTGCACCTCATGGTAGCGTTGATCGGCGAACGTCCCGAGGAAGTCACCGACATGGACCGTTCGGTGGATGCCGAAGTGATAGCCTCGACATTTGACGAGCCGGTTACATCCCACGTCCGCGCAGCGGAAATGGCTCTCGAACGTGCCAAGCGCCTCGTGGAATGTGGCAAGGACGTGGTCATCCTACTCGACTCGATCACACGGTTATCACGAGCATATAACCTTATGGTCACTCCATCGGGACGTACGCTCTCTGGCGGCATCGACCCAGCTGCGTTGTATCCACCCAAACGATTCTTCGGAGCGGCCCGCAAGATCGAAGAAGGAGGCTCGTTAACGATCATCGCGACATGTATTGTGGATACTGGCTCAAGAATGGATGATGTTGTTTACGAAGAATTTAAGGGCACGGGGAACATGGAGCTCCATCTCTCGCGCAGATTACAGGAACGACGTATCTTCCCCGCGTTCGATATCGCACGTTCATCCACACGACGTGAGGAGCTGCTCCTGGGACCTGATATCACTAAAAAAGTATGGCTGATTCGTCGAATGTTTGGCCAGATGGTCACAAATACGGATGGTTCCGGGAAGGACATTACGAGAGCTACCGAAGCGATTATTTCACGGATGGCTCAGACGGACACCAACCAGGAGTTCCTCGAAACGTTAACTGAAGATATTTTCTAACGAAATGGGAAAGCGTATTTACGCAAGGACGGGATCTCTAGCTCCGGTTCTGTTGGCAGCCCTTGGCATCCTTGGCGCCGTCTTGGCAGTTCGGTTGAACCTTGGCGTAGCACAGGCTGCCCCGCCGTCTCCATCACCTACACCTCTGTCGGACCCTGCATCGGACCTGCTCCCCTCCATCGAGCTACCTGATTATTCTCCATCACCTTATGAAGGTGTATCTCGCCGGGTTAATGTAGACACTCAGATAGATCATCGCTCCCGAATAGACATTCTCCGCTATACCGTTCAGAGCGGAGATTCGGTGTTCGGAATTGCCGATCGTTTCGAGATTGAACCCGAAACCGTGCTGTGGGGAAACTTTGAAGTGCTTGATGATGACCCGCATCTCCTGAGACCCGGACAGGAACTGAACATTCTGCCCGTGGATGGAACGTACCACAAGTGGCAGTCAGAAGATTCTATCGACCGGATAGCAGATTTTTTCGGGGTTGGACCAGAAGCCATCGTGGAGTGGCCCGGCAACGGAATTGATTTTACCAATCCGGAAGTTGAGCAGGGTAACTGGATTGTCATTCCCGGGGGACGCAGGGCATTCAAACAATGGTTTGTGCCGACCATCGCACGTGGTCAGGCAGGGGTGGGATCCGCTTATGGTCCGGGCGGCTGTTCGGGGAGCTACTCGGGAGCGGTAGGGACAGGAGGCTTTATCTGGCCAGCAGCAAATCACTATGTTTCTGGCAACGATTACTGGTCCGGACACCTGGCTATCGATATCGCCGCCGGCACGGGCGCGTCAATTTGGGCGGCAGATAGTGGAGTAGTTGTTTTCGCAGGTTGGTCCACGGTGGGTTATGGCAACATGATCATGATCGATCATGGCAACGGCTGGCAGACGGTTTATGGCCATCTAAACAGCGTCGGGGTTAGCTGCGGTCAGAGCGTGTCGCAAGGCCAGAAGATCGGCACCTCAGGTTCGAGCGGAAACTCAACCGGACCACATTTACACTTTGAGACCCGCTATGACGGTGGTTTTGTTAACCCCTGGTTTGTCCTTCCCTGATATCTCTTGACGTTCAGGATCACGCTTGATATGATCCCGCGAGCACACCATGTCTGACCATGATCCATCCACACTTAAAGTAAACTCCAACTCTCTATCACCGTTGAGAAAGATGCGGCATCAATTCGAGGTTTGGGTCAAGATTGCTCTGGTTACTTTACGC
>CBDVCG010000288.1:0-3751 GCA_965372425.1 uncultured Anaerolineales bacterium | reverse complement strand
TCCTCTGAGATCAACAGTAGCTCCTGCCCAGGTCGTGCGATCGCCATCATGACAACGCTGGTATGCTCTTCATCAAGACGGATGCCTTGTACACCGGCTGCTGAGAGTCCCGTCGGACGAACATCCGATTCTGAAAACCGAATCGCCATGCCGGAGCTAGTGATCATGATGATTTCATCCCCTCCATCGGTGAGGGCGACCCAGCCTAAAGCATCGCCGCGAGCAATCTTCATGCCTGCGAAGGATCGTGCTGCTGGACCGGGCAATGTTGTGATGTCTATTTTTTTGACCACACCTTTGGACGTCGCTATGACTAGATAAGCCGTGTCCTTCTTGCTCCCTGCCAGTTCATGAGGAAGGGATATTCCTGCGGTTAGTTCTGCCTGAGCGCTCAAAGGTGTAACGCTGGAGAAGTGCTTACCTTGTTGCGGGTTGTCACTTTCAGGGATCGTGTCCATCCTGATGGCAGCGCCATTTCCTTTGGAGTCGAAGAGATAGAGGGTGTCTCGTGTGTTTGCTTCGATGACCAACGCAGGCGCTGCTGAGCCAGACATTCGCGGCAGTCGTGCTGTGGGTGTACGTGAGATTTTTCCATCCTTGGTGATCACGGCCCAGGTTTCTTTGTCGGGAGCCAGATCTGCGGCGATCAATACAGCTGATTGCTTTCCTTTCTTTGCATGGGCAATCTGCGTACAGCGGCGATCACCGTAATTGGTCTTCAAATCAGAAAGTTCTTGGGAGATGGCGCCACGCATCCTTTTCGGAGATCGCAGCAGGCTTTCCAGCGCTTTTATCCTCGTTCGAATCTCCTTGTACTCCTGATCGATTTTCTTTCGTTCGAGACTTGACAGCCGGCGCAAGGGCATATCGAGGATGGCTCTTGCCTGCGGCTCACTGAGCTCAAACTTTTTCTGTAGCCTTGTATTTGCTTGTTCGGCATCCTTGGCTGATCTGATGAGCTGGATAACCTCATCAAGGTTTTTCAACGCAATACGTAATCCTGCGAGGATATGTTCTCTTTCCTTGGCCCTCGCCAGGTCGTACTCGCTGCGTCGCTTTACTACCTCGAGGCGATGATCCAGGAATACGCGCAATGCTTGTTTGAGGGTGAGCATACGAGGCTCGCCATCGACGAGTGCCAGCATGATGACGCTCACCGTGGATTGCATCAACGTGCGGCGGTATAAAGAAGCTAATAGTTTTTCGGGGTCGGCTGTTTTGGAAAGTTCTAGAACAATGCGCATGCCTTCGCGATCGGATTCATCACGCAAGTCTGCCAGGCCTTCGAGAGCTCCCGCACGAGCCAGATGCGCGATCTTCTCGATCAGGCTGGCTTTATTGGTCTGGTAGGGCAGCTCAGTCACGATAATCCTGGAGCGCCCGCGGCCCATCTCTTCGATATGCGTTCTTGCTTGCAGCGTGATCTTTCCACGCCCGCTTGCGTATGCCGCAGTGATGCTGTCGGTTTCTCCTTTCTCTCGCAGGATGATGCCGCCTGTCGGGAAGTCTGGACCCGGTATGAAGTTCATCAGCTCCTCGACGCTGATTTCATCCAACGTAGACCAATTTTCGAGCATGTAGGTTAGGGCATCGCAAACTTCAACCATGTTGTGGGGGGGAACGGCGGTGGACATCCCCACAGCAATACCCGTAGCCCCGTTAACGAGGAGATTGGGTACAGCACATGGCAGGACGGTGGGTTCGCGCAGCGAACCATCGAAGTTGTCGACGTATGCGACTGTATCCTTCTCGAGGTCGGACATGACCTCCATTGCCAGAGGTGCGAGCCTGGCTTCTGTATATCGCATAGCAGCGGGGGGATCACCGTCGATAGAGCCAAAATTGCCCTGGCCGTCAATGAGTGGGTAGCGCATCGAAAATGGTTGCGCCATTCGTGCCATGGCCTCATACACCGCCATGTCTCCATGGGGGTGGTACTTTCCTAGGACCTCTCCCACGATTCGAGCTGATTTCTTATAGGAGCTGTCAGGACGAATCCCCATGGTGTGCATCGAATGGAGAATTCGCCGGTGCACGGGTTTAAGTCCATCTCTTGCGTCGGGCAGCGCACGCGCAATGATGACGCTCATGGCGTAGTCGAGATACGATTGCTGCATCTCCACATCGATATCAATTTGACGAACCAGGCCCACTTCCATAAAGCACCTCAAAATTAGATAAGGATTGACCCCGGTATGATACGGATTTCACATGTTGCCGTCAATCATCTGCCTGTCATTCAATCAGGATCCCGTAGAAATTTTATAAAATATACGCGCCATGTGGCACCTATTCGTGTGCCTGCAAATCCCCACAGAGAGGTAATAAAATCATTCATCAATCGTTAGTTCGTTGTAAGGTCATCCGACCAGAGCGAGAGGATATACTCAATTAGATAGCCGTTAAATGTCCGCATGAGATGGTGAAAAACATATGGCTCGCATCCTGATCGTCGACGACGAGCGGAACACAGTGGGGCTTCTTGCGCTCGCCGTTGCCCAGCTCGGGCATGAACCCATCGAAGCATATAGTGGCCCTCAGGCAATTCAATTGATCCCTGATTGCAATCCAGACTTGGTGATCTTAGATTATATGATGCCCGGCATGAATGGGATCGAGACATTGGATCGAATTCGGAAGCTGGAGGGTGGTGAGCGGGTCCCTATTGTTATTCTGAGTGCTCGACAGGACTTCAAACTCAAAGATCGTGTAATTTCCGCTGGACCAACGGACCACCAGAAGAAACCAATCCGATTGAGTGAGCTTTCTTTCCTGATTTCTCGCCACTTACAAGAGTCGTCCGTCGAGACGGCGGCGGATAAGGAGGGTTAGAGCTCCCCAGGAATACGAGCTCCTTCGTGCCGCCAGCATGGGTGCCAGCCATGATCCATCCAGGAAACCTGGGCTGGGCTCCTTTTGATGAGCCCAGGTTCTCGATTTACTTGAGATGTGTCAAACCACCTCGGTTTTCCGGATAGCTGGAAGCTTCGGGATTACCTTGCAGGTGGTGGGTCAGTATGCTAAAATCAACCCGTTAGCGTTTGAATTTTGAGTTGGTCGGAAAAGTGGGTTTGCCCCACTTTTCTGCGTCTATGCGAGTATGATTAACCTGGTAGGGGATGAATAGAAATGAAAACTGAATTTGCCCTGGCTTTCAACGAGATTACGGAACGCTTTGGACTTCCAAAAGAGACTGTCATGGAGGCCCTGGAGGCGGCGATGATCTCGGCGTACCGGCGGTCAGTAAACGCCTCGAGTGCACAGAATATCGAAGTAAAAATCCTGGCCGAAACAGGTGATGTTGAGGTTTATGCAGAGAAGGAAGTCGTTGACGACGTCCAGAATCCACTCACGGAAGTCGCGCTTGACGACGCTCGTAAGGTTGAGCCCGAGGCTGAACCAGGGGATATGGTTTTAGTAAATTCTACCCCCGACGATTTCGGTCGTGTTGCAGCCCAGACGGCGAAGCAGGTGATTTTACAGCGTCTGAGAGAGGCTGAACGGGAAGCACAATACGAGGAATATGTTGAACGTGAAGGCGATATGGTGCACGGAACCGTGCATTCGATAACGCCACAAGCCGTGACCGTTGGTCTCGGTCGAGCTGAGGCAATTCTGCCAAGAAACCAGCAAATACCGGGTGAGCATTTCAGGGTCCGTGATCGTATTCGAACTTATGTGCTCGAGGTGCGGAAATCATCGCGCGGTCCGGTCATCGCCAGCGTAGACGTGTCGCCGCGCCGTGAGCAGG
>CBDVCG010000287.1:0-3759 GCA_965372425.1 uncultured Anaerolineales bacterium | reverse complement strand
GAATCTTTCGTCGCCCCTCTGCCGCCCTCCTCGGGGGAGATCCATCGATCTGGCCTTTCACCAGCCTATACCGAAACGCTGGGTGACTGGCTAAGCCGTTGGTTGGGCCTGGGTAGTGCATGATGGTTGAGCAGCTCCCGAGACAACGGGTTCGTATTTTGCTCATGATCATGGTCATCGTTGCGCTGGCCATGGTCGTTCAACTTATACGGGTTCAGTTCGGTCCTTACGCTCCGGTTTTTGCCTCATGGGTGGAGGCGGCCTCTGACACAGAAGATGAAGTCGAACCTACCCGGGGGCTGATCTACGATCGTGATGGAGATCTTCTGGCCACGAACGTACCCCTTTACTACCTCGAAGTCGAAACCTACCAATTAAACCCGGTCAGCATCAAGCAAATCGCAGGTGTGCTCTCACGAGCGCTCATTCTTCCCTATGAGGATCTTTATGCTCAATTGAAGCGTGACTGGAAATCGCAGGGACAATACCGTTTTCGATTGACACGAGAGATCGCCGGCGGAGAACGGTGGCCGATCACGATTGATCAGATGGCTGCGGACATGCTCAGGAGTTTCTTGCTTGACCCGGAGGCACCCGACTTGAGCGGGCTGAAGATGGTACCTGCGCCAAAACGAGAGTATCCCGCAGGAACCCTTGCAGGGCATGTGCTCGGGTTTGTAAACCAGGAAGGGCAAGGTTTCTTCGGAGTTGAAGGTTACTACGATGACTGGCTCGCAGGAAAACCCATCACCATCGATCGAGGTTACATCCCTCTCGAAGCGAGGTTTGAGCCTGATCCACCAGCCGGTGTCAATCTCGTTCTGACGATTGACCTGGATATTCAGCAGATGGTCGAAGAAATTCTTGTGGAGTCGATTGAAAGCTCGGGCGGAGAAGAGGGTGAAATCATCGTCATGGATCCTCGCAATGGAGAGATCCTTGCGCTGGCAATCTACCCGCCGCTGGATCCCAATTACTACGAACCCTGGCTTGAAGAACGAGGATTTGAAGCTGAAGACCTGGAATCGAAAGAAGAAGAATTGGTCATCAATCCCGCGGTTGGAGGGCAGTTTGAACCCGGATCAACCTTCAAGGTGCTCACCATGGCTTCGGCGCTGGACGCAGGTGTGGTCACACCTGAAGATGAATTCATCGATGAAGGGCAAATCGAAGTTGGCGGTATCCGGATCCGGAACTGGGATGGAGGAGCATGGGGTCCTCAAACGATGAAGGGTTGCATGGCGCACTCACTGAACGTGTGTTTGGCCTATGTGGCATCTGAAAAGCTCGGGGCGCCTTTTTTCTACGATTACCTCGACGCATTCGGCATCGGAAGAGTTACCGGGATTGATGTAGCTGGAGAAGTGTCCGGACAACTGCGCACACCGCGCCATCCAGAGTGGACCGAGGCGGATTTGGGCACGAATGCCTTTGGACAGGGAGTTTCAGTGACACCCATTCAACTCCTGGCGGCAGTCGGCGCGATTGCCAATGATGGCATCATGGTGCAACCGCATGTGGTCAGAGCAGTGGTGGGATCAGAAGGACCCTATTGGCCCAAGCCCACAGTTCTGGGTCGGCCGATTTCAAGAGACACTGCAGATGAGTTGACGGCAATGTTGGCGGAGACTCTTCAGGGTGAAACCAGCCTTGCATCTGTCGAAGGCTACGATTTAGCCGGAAAGACGGGCACGGCTCAGATACCGGCGGAATATGGTTATGACCCGAGATGGACCATCGCATCATTTGTAGGGTGGGGGCCGCTGCCGGAGCCGGAATTTATTGTGCTGGTCAGAATTGACAAGCCGGAGATCTCGCCCTGGGGATCCGTGGTCGCAGCTCCGGTTTTCAAGCAGGTCGTAGAGCGGTTGGTCGTGATGTTGGAAATACCACCGAACGAGGTCAGAGAGGATCTCGTTCAAACAGATGAGAGTGGCTAGAGGGAGAATGCTAACCCTAGGACATGTAGTTGAAGCGCTTTCAGGGCATCCTGAGCCCAGTCTAACGACTGAGTTCACTTATGCTGTCATTGATTCGCGCCAGGTTGAGCCCGGTGCGCTGTTTATCGCGCTCCCCGGGGAGCATGTCGATGGTCATGATTATGTCGCCGATGCGCTTGAGCACGGAGCCGCTGCTGTGTTGGTCGAGCGAGATGTCGACGTCGAAGCGGATGTGATTGATTTCCGCCAAGATGTTCGCGAGCAGTTCTCTACAGCCATCTCCACCCCCGTCGTCCTGCGCGTGGAGGATAGCCTGCTGGGTCTCCAGAGAACGGCAGCGTTCTGGCGAGGAAAACTCTCGTTACGTGTGGTTGGGATTACGGGGAGCGTGGGCAAATCGACGACCAAGGAACTTACCGCCGAGGTGCTCTCACGTCGATTCACGACGGTAAAAAACCCGGGCAATCTAAATAATGAAATTGGTCTGCCGCTCACGCTGTTACGGGCGAACGAGAAGCATGAGCGAGCCGTACTCGAGATGGGCTTTTACGTTCCGGGAGAGATCGCGTTGCTTTGCGATATTGCAATCCCGTCTGTCGGCGTCGTGACTAACATCAGTGAAGTACATCTGGAGAGAGCCGGGACGATGGATGCCATCGTCGAGGGAAAGGGCGAGCTGGTGGAAGCGCTGCCGGAAGATGGGGTTGCGGTTCTAAACCACGATGAACCCATGGTGAGAGATCTGGCAAATCGTACAGATGCACGTGTGTTCTTCTATGGATTATCGCCGGAATCGGATCTCTGGGCGAGTGAGGTCGAAGGACTCGGTCTGGATGGGGTCCGCTGCGTGCTGCACTACGAAGGGGAGACGATCCATCTTCGAGTGCCGCTTCTTGGTCGCCACTCAGTCCATACGGTCCTGCGAGCTGCCGCAGTGGGGTTGATCGAAGGATTGACATGGCAGGAAATTGTTGGGGGTTTACAGGGCGGCGAGAGCCAACTCCGTCTTGTCGCTGTCCAGGGACCAAAAGATTCGCTGCTGATCGATGATACCTACAATGCAGCTCCCACTTCTGTGCTCGCAGCGCTCAATCTACTCGAGGAGCTCGATGGTCGACGTGTCGCTGTTCTTGGGGATATGCTGGAATTGGGTGAATACGAGGAGAAAGGCCATCGCCTCGTAGGTGCACGTGTCGCTGGGATCGCCGATCTGCTTATCACCGTTGGCGAACGGGCGCGTTGGATTGCCGATGAGGCACAGATGGTCGGCATGCCCGACGAGCATGTAGTCGAACTGAAAGGAAGTCAAGACGCAATCACCTACCTGGAGGAACGAGTGGAAGAAGGAGATGTAATCCTCGTAAAAGGGTCACGAGGAATGCGGATGGACAGAATAGTTACAGCACTCGAGGCGCACGCATGACCGAAGCAGCAATGGCGCTTTCCCTGGGTGGAATTACCTTTCTGCTCACAGTTATTTGGGGTGGGCCGTTGATCCGCGTTCTCAAGATGTTCGGCATTGGCGAACGCATCCGCATCGAGGGGCCCCAGCGACACTTCACCAAGCTTGGAACCCCCACCATGGGAGGAATACTTTTCATCGTTCCCATTCTTTCGGTGACTGGCGTACTCAACCTGGTCTCGATCTTGAGTGACATGAATATATTCGGAAACTCGATCTTGCTGCCTTTGTTGGTCATGGTCCTTTTCGCAGCGATCGGCGCTTGGGATGATTGGTTGGGTGTTCGCCGTGAAGAGCGGGGTGGGATGAGCGCCAGGTTGAAAATCATCCTCCAAACAATGGTTGCGCTCGGCGCTG
>CBDVCG010000286.1:0-3777 GCA_965372425.1 uncultured Anaerolineales bacterium | reverse complement strand
CTATTCTTACAGAGAATTCAATGTAAGAGCCGCCCTATGCGTTATTGTCATTAGCGAGGGTGCCAGCTCTGCTGGCGAATCGAAGCAATCCTCAGGATGGTCATTTCCGATCCTGCTGTCTAGATTTCTAACGCTTGGCCGGGCTAATAGCATAAACCCGATGGGCTGAACTTCAGGGTGCATAGCACCCTTCTGCCCTGAGCCCGGAGGTTTAGCTCCGGGCTCCTCATGATGACGTGTCTGCAGGGATCCATCAGCCCGATGATCGGGACCTCCGCTAGATAATCTATGTCTCTCTGACAAAATAGCGGGCGGACACACGGGTCCGCCCCTACATGTAACTATGAGGTAATTTCATCATGTAGGGTCAACCTCGAGGACGATGATATATTAAGAGTATCCTTGTCCAATATTGTCGTGAGGGGAGCTTCCCGAAAAAGACGATTAAAACTATGAATCAATTCAAGGCTTTTGATGAAGCGATTTGAGGGTTTAACAAGGAACGCGAATGATTACGTGCAAAATAAAGGAGTATGTAGATGACTTATCCGATAGAGATAATGGCAGGCACGAGCCATATGAGTGACGTGCTCTTTACGGCCGACAGCAGCATGCTCATTTCCGCCGGGATGGATAACTTGATCAAGTTGTGGGATGTGCCCACGTGGAAACAGGTCGGTGAGATTGTCGGTCATGAGAAGAGCGTCAACATGCTCTCACTCTCCCCCGCTGAGGATTTGCTCGTCACTGGGTCTTCTGACAAGACCGTCCGCATCTGGGATTTTCCCGGTGGGAAACAGCGTGACATTTTAGATGTCAAAGCGAATGGCGCCCACCTCTCACCGAACGGAAAATGGTTGGCGACAACGGCCGATGCGCGCTTCAGAATGTTCGATTTCGAGACGCTCGAGGTCGCCTGGGAGATGAAGACGCAGAAGCGCGAGATCCACGCTCTAAAGTTTTCACCCTTGGGAAACACGGTCACCGTCGCTGGCATGAACAGCCCCGAAGTACGCTTATTCGATCCCGCCACCGGCGAAGCCCAGGGAGCCTTTGAAGCACACGATCCGTTCGTCATGTCCTTCGACTACACGCCCGACGAAGTTCATTTCGCCTCCACGGGATACTACGACGGCAGTCTGAAAATATGGGATGTAAAAAGCAGAAAGACGCTCCACACCCACAAACTGGACGCGAAGGGCATCATGTCCGTGTCAACCGCACCGGATAACGACACCGTGGCAGTCTCTTTAGACCATCAACTATTGCTCTTTTCGATTAAGGAAGCGGCCTTGAAGATGAAGATCGAGCTCAAACCTAAAGGTATCTATCAGACCGATTTTTCGTCGGACGGTCGCTGGCTCGCGCTGGCATCGGCAGACAAACGCGTGCGGGTGTGGGATTTGAAGGCTTTGGGCGCCACATAGCGCGATTATGACCGACTGGTCTCATTAGTTATTAAATTTGCCAATTCGATCCAGGAAACAGTATCATCGTCGATTGGGGACCTCCGGACAGTTCCGAACAGAAATGCAAGGAGAGAGATGATGAGAAAATTATTGAATCCAGCGTTTCTAATCCTCTTGGGAATTCTGATCCTTCTTGTAGGCTGTTCCAGCGGAGATGAAGGACCCTCTGCGCGACCTTCCTTTACAGCCCCTCCAGAGGACGAAGGCTCAGCAGTCCTAGTATATGAGCTCAGTGCAGAACAAAAAGATACGGGCTTTAAGGCAGAGTCCAGCATCGGCATCCCGATCGTAATAGTCATCGACCCAGACAATACGAAAAATCAAGCACGCATTGAAGGGTCGACCATGGCCGATTATTATGCCCGATTGGGCGCATTGGATGGGGGAAAGATGTGCTTTATAGAGTTCACCTATCTCGTAGAGTATGAGGTGAAAGGGTTCTACAACCCCGGCCCGAAATGTGATTTCGATGTACAAGTAACCGCGAAATATAAGGGGGACGAGATCGTGAAGTCAGGAACCTGCTCGGTCCCCCTGCAGGAAACGTATCCACCTGAGGCACTCTTCATCCCCCCACCGCCAGGACTGCATAAGGTACCAGGGTCGCTGCCCGTGGTACCCATCCGAGACGATGGCGAAGTCAAGATCACGATTGAGTTGAAAAATGTCGTCGTGCCTGCATCATCTGGATGCTTCTTCGGCGGTTAGGCGAACACTGCTCCGGTTCGTCCTATTGAAGTTGAAGCTTGGGATTGTGTAGAAGGATCGGATCCGCCTCAGGCGCCCGATACAATCCTACCGTCAGCAAGTGCGATCGTGCGCGAAGCCCGGCTTGCAAGCTCATCGTCGTGTGTCACCATCAGGATCGTCTTGCCCCCATCGACAAGCTCCTCGAACAAACGAATGACATTCTCGGCCGAGACCGAATCGAGGTTTCCTGTAGGTTCATCCGTGGCTATGATGGGTGGATCGTTCGCCAGCGCACGTGCAATGGCGGCAGCCTGCTGCTGGCCGCCGGATAGCTGTGCGGGGAGATCATGAGCGTGCGATTCGAGCCCCACCAGGCTCAATAAATGCATGGCTCGCTCGTCACGCTCCCAGTTCTGATAGAGCCCGCTGAAATCCATCGGGATGCGAACATTTTCGAGCAAGGTCAGTGTTGGCAGCAATTGGAAGAACTGGAATACGATGCCCATTGTCTTTCCCCTCCACACTGCCCGCTGCCCCACCTTAAGTTCATGCACGGCGGTGCCGTCCACATAGATCTCGCCATCGCTGGGTTGATCGATCCCGGTGAGCACGTTAATAAGCGTCGTCTTACCGCTCCCGGATTTTCCTACGATGGAGACAAACTCACCCGGGCTGATCTTCAAATCCACGTCTCGCAGCGCGGTGAAGTCACCTGCCGATGTGAGATAGATCTTCGAGACCTTCTCAAACTCGATGAGGGACCCATTCTGCCGCACTTTACCGTTCCCGTTCCCACTGGAACGGGCGAAATTCCAGAAACCCTTCACGCGACCACCTTATTCATAATCAAGCACTTCCCGTACTGTCAGGGAGGCTGCTCGCTGCGCCGGTGCCAGGCTGGCAAATACGCCGATGAGTCCGACAACGACGAGCCAGATGAGCAAACCGGGAAACGAATACTGGTAGCTCAAATCGGCGTTCATAATCGCATCGACGACCGCTGCGGCAAGCGCACGGCCTGTCGGTCCGGACAACACGGCTCCTAACACCCAGCTCACAAACCCCACAACGAGACCTTCAATTAAAATCACCCTCCGCACCGATCGGTTCGATGCACCGATGGCACGCATTACCCCGATCTCTCTCGTTCGTTCCATGACGTTGATCGAAAGCGTCCCCGTCAACCCCAACCCACCCACGATTGCAAGCAGCACCGCCATGACGATGAGGATGATGAGGATCACGTTGAACACCTCGGTGAAATCCCCGAAGATGGCATGGTGCGTGATGCTCGAGCTGCTCGTAATACCAGCGTTCTCGAAGCGCGCCTCCAGCTGTGCGCCGAGGGCGTCTTGTGCAGTAGGGCTGCTGAGTTTCTCGGCGTCTAAGCGTGTGCGCACAAAATCCGCCTGGTTATAACGGTTGGTCAACCCGCCGAACATCGTCGGGGTCATATACACTCTGGGTCCTGAGAGATGTTTTGAAGCGATGCCGACCACCTCGTAAGTTTGCTCTTTGGTTCCAACCTTCAACGTGATTTCGCCCCCGACCTCGATATCCGATTCCACGCCGGTGAGGTCCTCGTTGACGACAACGCCGTGAGACTCGTCCGCGGTGA
>CBDVCG010000285.1:0-3809 GCA_965372425.1 uncultured Anaerolineales bacterium | reverse complement strand
ATCTATAAACGGGATCAAGGATGTTTTTGTTTTGGAAATCCACATCGTTGCACATTACTTTTAACGAATGCGGGTCGACCACAAACATGAGCGTCACGAGGTTCGTGTTGCAGACGACGCAGATCCAAGTATCATGATCCTGGATCGATTGGTGTTGCGCAATTCATCGAATCCTGTTGAAAGAAATCCAGAGAAGGTAAGGAGCTCATATGGCGAACATCGACTCGCTCGTACAGGACTTTCTTGCCCAGAAATCCATCGCTATCGTCGGGGTCTCCGACCGGCGCGATACGGGCTGCAACACGGCGTACGAACGGTTCAAGGACGCCGGCTACACCGTCACTCCCGTAAATCCGCGGATATCCGAGTATGACGGCGCACCATGCTACCCGGACTTGAAGTCCATCCCTGAAAAGCCAGACGCCGTCTTCATCCTCACCAACCCGGAAGTCACCGATGGGATCGTGGATGAGTGCGTCGAGCTGGGTGTTGAGCACGTCTGGATGCACTGCATGATGGGGATCAAGCCCGGGCTCGTTTCGAGTATGACGAGCGTCTCGCAGGATGCGGTGGCGAAATGCCGCGAGCATGGTATTCACGTCATCCCGGGCTCGTGCCCGAACCAATTCCTTAACGCTGATTTCCCACATAAGATGATGAAGGGGCTCTGGGGGATGCTGGGATTTAATAAGGTTAGCCAGTAGGCACCTTTTTCCTTATTCTTGATCCCTTCTCACTTATCCCTGTACTTCCATCCCCCTGCAATATGTCCTTCTTGAGATTTATACCTATTTTAATATGTATGGAAGCTTCACTCCAACAAGAATTCAAGAAAATCTATACGGAGCCCGGCTCTGGAAGACGGGCGTAGGTCTGTGGCCCCGATACATATTCGGATGGGGTAGTAGGGGCCGATGAAATGGGCCCCTACAGCCCCCCAAGCTCTTTGCGTAGCAATGAGCCAGAGGGAGGGCGATCGGGGGGAGAATTGTAGTGCACCCACACCCCCTGTAAAATGTGCTTCTTGAAATCCACTCCTACTCTAATACCCACATAAGCCACATTCCAAGAGCGACTCAAGAAATACTGTACAGAGCCTGAGCCTGAAGCGAGGGGGTAGAGGTGGTGGCTAGTGTCCACAAACGGAATACATTCCCTTCGAGCTATGCGGGTTCTTACGACGCTCATCCTGGGATGGCGCGAAGGAAGGCCAGGAGACTGGCTGGCGCCAGACTGTACCCCCAAACCGTTCGATAGGATTCATGCCCTGAGACCGCGCCAAAGAGTGCATGGCGAAGGAGCGGTTCATTACGCGCAGATCTCAACACTGCGTCAAGCAAACCTAAGCGAGATAACGCGATGACACTAAGCCTCATGGCTTGACCGTAGGACATATCGCCAATGAGATCTTGATTGACTCTTCTGTAGTGGTCGTGAAATGCGGCTCTGGAGAAACCGACTGAAAGTATCGTCTCTGCTGCCCGGATACCTGTCTGTATCGCAGCTGTAACCCCCTTACCTTTAAATGAACGCACCAAACCTGCTGCATCACCGATCATGACATATCTATCACCATAGTAACGTCGTGCTAACGTGGTTGGAAATCGTCCTTTGTAGTAATGGAGATCGTCAGGATCGTATTTTCGAGCCATCTCGAAATTAGGTAATACCGCCCGCACCACAGATTGCTCCAGGAATTCAGACATCAATGGGGCATCGACATTTCGACCGGCGATATTGATGGTCAAGTGATTCCCCTTAGGCGTTATTCCTCCAAACTCGATGCGTGGGTGTTTCGGAAGGAAAGCATGAATATGATTTCCGAATGCCCCCATGGCCTCAGGACCTGGATGGTATTTAGTGACAACCGAGCTTAAGGCTTTTGGAGGTTCATACTTCGTTTGGCGTGAGAAGAAAGCCGCGCTGCCCTCATCCATTCCAAATGCACCAACGAGTACATCCCCCTCCACCGGTGCGCTATCGGTGTATACAATGACTCCATCACCGTGAAATTCGAGGTTTGTTGCACGAGCAGGCAGTACGAGGGCCCCTCTTTCGATTGCCGCATCCAGCATATAGCCGTCGTACTGTACTCGCCGTAACGCAACAGATGGTTCGTCATCGTCTTCAATGGGAAGTACCTCTCTCTCGCCGTGGAGGGTGTAGCCTGTGATCAAGGCTCGAGAGAGATCGCTTGGGAAAGGAACGAGGAGTTCACGCTCCATGAGATCAGGGAGTGGAGGAGAAAGAACTCCCACACACTGGTTGTAATGCTGCTCCCCGGCAAATTGTTTGCTTTCTAAAAGGGTTATTTTTACCGCCTTGTTCATCTGCGCAGCGAGCTTAAGGAGTGCTAGGCTGCAGGCAGAACCAGCGGGTCCACCACCCAAAATAATAATATGCAGGGATTCGGAAGCAGTTCTGTTCATCATCTTGCAGGGCTCATTTTTGTCTGTCCTTACGAAAACTGCGGTAGAGGGGAATAATTGATTCTATACTCAATAATTTTTTGAAGAGGTCACGATATGCTTCGCCCCCCGTGAACATCCCCCACAGGATGCCTGAGTGAATTCTTTTAGAACGCTGCAGATTTTCCTCTGCTTCAATGATGTCGACCCAGGCTCTCATGAGAGTGGGAAAACGTAGCGTCCATGCCCACAATCGAAACATTATTCTGCCATAGTTGTTGTCGTTCTTGATCTCCTGGCACAGCGGCTTATATCCCTTAAGAAATGCTGCCTTCGAAATCCCGAATGTGAGCGCGGTGTGAACAGCCCTCTCTGTAGTCGAGAATGCCGAGCCAATTCCATCCTTGTATAATCGGGTGACCGCCGCGTCTCCAACCGCAACCCAGCGATCCCCAAAATAATGCTTTGCAGTACCAACTGCGATTCTTGGCGTGCAGCCACACAAGCTCCCCATAGAAACAGAGAGATCTTGGTGGAGATCATGAGCTTCGATGAATTCACTGACCGCATCCGTTGCCAGGCCTCGCCCGAGGAGGGAAATATTTATATATTGACCCTTGGGGATTATCGCCCCAAATATCAAACCGGGCGGCTTTTGGAAATATGCACTCACGAGGTCATTCGGCCATTCTTCCGGAAGGAGGAACTCGTCCTGAGCCATGATGTCGGTACGAGGAGGTCGATACCCGAAAACTTCGCTCATAGGTGATCGACTGTTTACGCCGGTCGCCAGAATGACAAGATCGGCAGAAAATCGGTCTCGAGCGGTATGAACGACGGGTCTTCCATCCCAGGTGACGGCGGTCACGCGCGCAGGAATTTGTTCAGCGCCGCGATCACATGCTTGGTCGAGTAAATAACCATCGAAGCTGACGACGGGTCCGTCATGAGGTAGTCGTGGACCGCCGCCGCGATAGATGCTGACAATGCGATGTTCCGGTCCTAGTCGATCGATGCGCACCAGTTTGTCGTTGAGGTGAACGGAGTAACCTCGAATTTCAGATTGTACGACATCACTCGTTAGTGGGACCCCGAGGTCCTCTAAATCGGTGATGAGGCGCGCTGAGATGATCCCCGCGCATCGATTGCACCCTCCTGGCCCAGGCAGTCGGAAATTCCGGGGCTCGAAGATCATCACTTCGAGCCGTATACCCAGTTGCTCGATCTTCTTAAGGAGATGTAAGGCAGCGAAACTTCCTGCTGGGCCGCCGCCTATGATGCATACACGGTCGCCGTCGTCTAGTCGTATGCTCATCAACTTTCTCCGATTACATCTTACATGAAGAATGCCCATTTGGGGATTGTGGGTGAATCCATGACGGATGGCAAGTGCTATTTTTT
>CBDVCG010000284.1:0-3822 GCA_965372425.1 uncultured Anaerolineales bacterium | reverse complement strand
AGAGGAGATTGAACATCTAACCGACGGGATGCTTTCGCAAGAGGTGGCTGTCACGATTAACCGGATGGTGTTTGACTATGACCAGGTTATGCTATTAGGGCCGGTTTTCCCACACGAAGTAGCGGGTTTTTCCGGTGGCAATAAGTATTTCTTCCCTGGCATCAGCGGCCAAGAGGTGATCAACTTCACCCACTGGTTGGGGGCGCTCATTACAAGCAAAAGCATCATTGGTACGCCCTACACACCCATCCGTGCGGTGATCGACCGGGCGGTTTCTTTCATTGATGTCCCTACGCTATGCTTCGCTCTGGTGGTTATGCATGATGGCCTAGCGGGGTTATATATCGGGCCACCCAAGACCGCCTGGGAGCAAGCAGTCGCGCTCTCAGCCAGTCGCCACATCATTTATATGGATAAGCCTTTCAAGCGCGTGTTATCGATCATGCCGGTTATGTACGACGATCTCTGGACCGCGGCAAAAGGAATGTACAAGCTCGAGCCGATCATCGCCGACGGCGGTGAAGTTGTCATCTATGCGCCTCACATCACCGAGATCTCTTACACGCACGGTGAGATCATCGACCAAATCGGTTATCACGTACGTGATTATTTCGTCAAACAGTGGGACCGATTCAAGGATTACCCCTGGGGCGTGTTGGCACACTCCACCCACCTGCGGGGCATGGGTGAGTATGACGCTGATCATGATCTGGAAAACCCCCGTATTCAGGTGACACTCGCTTCCGGGATCCCGCGTGAGCGCTGTGAGCGGATTAACCTGGGTTACCTCGACCCGTCGACGATCGACATAAGCGAGTGGGAAAATCGTGAAAATGAAGGGATCCTTGTGGTCCATAAGGCAGGGGAAACTCTATACCGTTTGAAGGTTTAATAACTATACGAGGGATGAGCAAATGGAAAAAACAGATATCGGCCTCACAGGTTTAGCCGTCATGGGTCAAAACCTGGTACTGAACATGGAACGTAATCGATACCGTGTGGCAGTGCACAACCGCACCACACAGACAATGCACGATTTCGTAGCCGCTCACCCGGATAAAAACATCATCGGTTGCGAAACGATAGAAGAATTCGTGGCGGCGATTGAAAGACCCCGAAAAATTATAATGCTTGTCAAAGCAGGCAAACCGGTGGACGCGGTTATTGGGCAGCTCAAGCCCTTGCTAGAGCCGGGCGACCTGCTGATTGATGGTGGCAACTCGTTCTTCAAGGATACTGAGCGGCGCAACGAGGCGTTGAAAGCCGACGGAATACTGTATATCGGCACAGGCGTTAGCGGTGGCGAGGAGGGCGCGCTGTGGGGTCCTTCCATCATGCCCGGCGGTCAGCCGGAGGCCTGGGAGATCATCCGGCCTATCTTCGAAGCCATCACTGCCAAAATGGATGGGGAACATTGTGTGTGCTACATCGGCCCGGGAGGTTCAGGTCACTATGTCAAGATGATCCACAATGGCATCGAGTATGGCGACATGCAATTGATCGCTGAAGCCTACGACATTTTGCATCGTGGCCTGGGACTGAGCAACGCTGAATTACATGATGTCTTTGCCGAATGGAATCAGGGTGAATTGGAGTCGTACCTGATTGAGATCACAGCAGATATCTTCACCAAAAGCGATCCCGAAACCGGTCAGGAAGTCGTTGATCTAATACTGGATGAGGCTCAACAGAAGGGCACAGGCAAATGGACAAGCCAGAACTCGCTTGACCTAGGTGTCCCTACTCCGACGATCAATGCTGCTGTGGAGTCGCGCATCATCTCAGCTTATAAGGCCGAACGTGTAGCTGCATCGAAAATATTGACCGGCCCTGAGCCTACGATCAATGCCGATCCTCAGATGGTGATCGGCTGGGTGCGGGATGCCCTTTACGCCGCCAAGATCTGTTCTTACGCACAGGGCTTTGCTCTCATGCGTCAGGCCAGTAAGGAGTATGAATACAACCTGAGCTATGGGGAGATAGCGCGTATCTGGCGCGGTGGATGCATCATCCGTGCTGGATTCTTGAACGAAATCCGTGAAGCTTTCATACGCAACCCGAATTTACCCAACCTTATGATGGACCCCGAATTTTCCCGATTGATGAATACCCATCAAACCGCTTTACGCAAGGTCGTGACATTGGCAGCGGAAAGCGGCATCCCTGCACTGGCTTTCAGCGCCGCGCTGGCCTATTTCGATGCGTATCGGACTGCCAGGTTGCCTGCCAATCTAACCCAAGCACAGCGTGACTACTTCGGCGCGCATACCTACCGGCGGACCGATAAAGAAGGTAACTTCCATACCCAATGGACCGAAGATAGTCTCGGAAAATAGCTGGGGACAAGAGGTGCAAAATGAAATACGGTTTGAGTATTCCCCCTGACGGAGCGCTGGATTTAGTTTCTCTCGGAGCCTTAATTCATCGTCTTGACCCAGGAGTAGTGCCTTTTCGCAAAGCGACCGATTGCCTGATCCATGTCAGCGGTGGGGAATTCAACGTCGCTGCCAATTTGGCCGACTGCTTCCACATTAATACAGGCATTGTCACTGCGATGGTGAATTACCCTATCGGCGACCTGATCGCAGAGCGAATTAGGGCCATGGGTGTCAAACCCTATTATAGGCACTTCGAACATAACGGGGTTAATGGCCCCAACATGGCAACTGTTTACTGCGACCGCGGCTTCGGTGTGCGCTCTCCAGTCGTGTTTTACAACCGCTCCAATGAGGCTGCCGCACAGCTCAAGCCCGGCGACATTGACTGGAATGAGATTTTTTCCGGTGGGGTGCGATGGTTCCATAGCGGCGGCATCTTCGCCGCGTTGTCCAAAACCACCGGTGAGTTGATCATCGAAGGTATGCAGGCTGCAAAGGCCAGCGGAGCAGTGACTTCCTTCGACCTGAATTATCGAGCCAAGCTATGGAACATCTGGGGCGGGCAGATACGAGCTTCGGCGACTCTGAATCGCATCGTCGAGAATGTAGACGTGCTTGTCGGCAATGAGGAGGATCTGCAGTTAGGTCTCGGGATCCCGGGCCCGGAAGTGGCTGCCAAGTCCAAGCTTGACCCAAGCACGTTCTTCGCGATGATCGACAAAGCAGTAGATAAGTATCCGCATATTAAGGTCGTCGCGACTACATTGCGCGAGGTGCACTCAACCAGTCATCACAGCTGGGGAGCGGTGGCTTGGATTGATGGAGAAACGTTTACCTCGCCAATCTGCGAGCTCCATATTTACGACCGCGTGGGTGGCGGAGATGGATTCGCCTCTGGCTTCTTCTTCGGCCTGCTCACAGGCGAAGAGCCGGAAGAGGCCGTCAAGCTGGGTTGGGCACATGGTTCGCTATTAACCACCTTCCCTGGTGACACCACCATGGCCACCATAGAGCAGGTACGGGCATATGCAAAAGGTGGATCAGCCCGTATCCAACGCTAACCTGTGATGCAATCCCGTGAACATATTTCGGGTAGGTCGGACACCGCGAGAGTATGCTATCTGAAACACGGTCCGCTATGCACGTCCTCTGATTGGAGAGGGCCCCCTGGAGGTCCCGATTGAGGATGACCGCCAGCGTTTCGCACGACTGGTTTCCATCCTTGTGGAGCCGAAACTACCAGGATGCACTCCCTATGCTTGGTGATAAGGAATTTCCGGGTGACACAACGTCCGAATTGTGAGCGGGAATTCTAAGCTGCTCTAGGAAATAGATCAGGTGGACGACAATACCACGATATAAGTAAACGATTGCGGCCCTTCCTCATCCCAAAACGCATCGAGAGAATCTGAGGCTACGAGAGATTGTTTTCCTGGTCCCCTGG
>CBDVCG010000283.1:0-3828 GCA_965372425.1 uncultured Anaerolineales bacterium | reverse complement strand
AGATGTTCGACCAAGTCCCGCTGTGCAGCCGGATTATTTCTGGGTGGGAATTAAAGAAGCAGGGTCTAAAAAAGATATCTCGTAAACTTCCATAGCGGATTTTGCCCGCGATAGACCTGTGATAGATAATGCGTAATGCTTTTTGCTATCCTAACTGACGTATGGAAGTTGCTGTGGATAAGGAAGCGATGAGATTGTCCATGGAGGGTTCAAGCGCAATCTTCCCACGTTTTACGCTTACGTCTATTTCGAAAAGTGTCTGATACAAATATTCCAAATCGGGGAGCGAGAAATTTTGTGCTTGAGCACTTAACCTGCGCGCAAGAAATGATACCTTCCCCAGGGATTTCGCCGGATCCGTACCTCGATCCAGGCAATCACGTACGAGGATTAGGAGACGCACCTGTCTTGCTATCATGGCGAACGCATAATGCGCATCATCACTTTGCATGAGTTGATGAAGAAGTCGTTGTGCGCGTGGACTATCGCGGGCTCCCAAAGCGTCCACCAGCTCGAAGACATCCGCCTGTCCCGTGAATGGAGTCAATTTCTCAACGTCTGCAACTTCGATCTGTCTAGAGCGATCCACATAGTCGAGGAGCTTCCCTAGCTCCATATCTGCAAGGCGTGGATCTTCAACCACATACTCTGCGAGCAGTTGTGCAGCGGGTTCGGAGATGTCCCCCCCTCCTTCGACGCTGCGGGACTTTAACCATGAGACGAAGTGTAAGCCTTCGGGATTGTCAAATTGTCGGGTAAAACAACGATCGCGATGTTCGTTCGCCCAGAGCAACAAGGGTGATGCTTTCTTGCTTCTTTTCTTTCGGTCTGCAGCATCATGGATCTCAACGATTACAAGAGCTGTTGTCCTTGGAAGTCGCGAAAGAAAATCCATAAAATGGGTCAACCACGGATCTTTCTTTGGAAGTTGATTCGCCTGGTTAAGGACCACGATCCGACGATCTGTGAGAAATGGCATGGACATGCAAGTTTCCTCGAAGGTGGCCATATTCAGGTTAGAACCATCGAAGTGCGTGGTGTTCATATCCGCGTTGGTATCATCGCCCAGTTTTGATCGCAGGGTCTGGATAAATGCTGATATGGCAAATTCATCGGTTCCAAAGAGGTAATAAATAACCGGCGGGTGGGTGGCCATATTAACTCAGCGTAAGAACCCTGTGCGTGGTTCCATGGACGCCTTGCAATTCCCGCACCTCGATAATCTCCAGCTGTCCAGGATCGCCATCTGTCGTGACATGCTTCTGTACAGCTTTTCCCAACGGCTGGGCGATGATGAGGGCGATCATCGTAAATGTGACAGCCATCGGCAATCGTTCAAGCCTTTGGCGCCAGTTTTTATTTTCAATGCCGATAAGGGCAAAAAAGGACGCAGAACCAGCCAAGAGGCCGGAGGTCACCAGGTTTGTGCCACAGTTGGGGTGAATGGCAAGATGAGAATCGCCCCGACGGAGTCGAGCGAGAGCCTCATCTACGGCAGTACGTACTTCGTCCTTTGTAACGTCACCATAAAGGAAAAACCCTTTTGGGTCGGAACGACCAATGAAAGACTTGTTCGGAAAACGGCTGCTTAATACATGGATAGTCGCATGCTCGAGAGCATGGTTACGTCGAATGCGAGCCAACCTTGGTTGATTCAAAAAATCCTGCATTGCGTCATTCATCAAATTCGGCCTTTCAATAATAACGGATTATACCGTTTGCATGAATGCTGCGAAACATACGTGGTTTGGCTGCAGGAATCTGGCGTAAGCCGAATCATTCGATCCTAAAGAAAAAGACTTTTACGATTGATAAATATGTGCAAAGAAATTAATGGGATTTTGATATTGGATAAGATTTTAAGCATTTGACCGGTGATATGCAGGCCCACTCGCTGCAAGATGGTGCTCGATGATGCGGTCCATGATGATGTGTATCTGCACAATATCGTGACATCTTAGGATATTCTGCCGCAGGGTCACGTTGGGGTGCAGAGGGCGTATGTAACCCGCTAAATGTTTTCGAAACAGGATCACGCCTCGTTCCAGACCATAATAAGCCATCATTTTTTCAAGGTGATTATGGACGACGGACTTAAATTCATTCATGGTGATGTCAGTGAATGACTGTCGGCGAAAGATCCAGGGGTTACCTATTGCGGTGCGACCGATCATCACCGCATCACAATTTGTGTGGACGAGCATCTCGTCGATATCTGATATTGTACGAATGTCCCCATTCCCTATCACCGGAATGCGGACATGTTGTTTAATAGCTGCGATGGCGTCCCAATCCGCTTTTCCACCATAGCCTTGTGCGCGTGTCCTGGCATGAACAGCGATAAGCGCACCGCCATTATCCTCAATTGCCCTGGCGATGTCGAGATAGTTTAAGTTGTTCTCATCCCACCCGAGTCTGATCTTAGCCGTCGTCGGGACATCAAGATGCCGACTAAGCGACTGCATAATGTTGGCGATCTTTCCGGGATCCTTTAACAATCCGGCTCCAGCCCCTCGCCCCGATACTCTCCTGACCGAGCAACCCATATTGATGTCGATGGCATCAGGTTTCAGTTTCTGAATTTTGAGCGCGGCTGCGAGAAGACGTTCCTCCGAGCTATCGAAAATCTGAAAAATCACAGGTCGTTCTTCGGGCAGGTACTCCAATTCCTGGTAGATATGCGGTGATCCTCCCTCAATCTTGATTGCATTGACGAAGGCTGTGTAACTTACTGCGGATCCATATTCCCTGCAGAGAGAACGGTAGGGCAGATCTGAGAATCCATCCATGGGCGCCAGGATGAGCCTGCCGTAAATGGGGATATCTGAGATGCTGAAATCCGGCGTCATAGCTGGGTTATACCGCGAAGTTTAGATCAAGGACAAGGCTTGATCCTAATTCGAACGAACTTCTTGCCATCATGAATTCTTATGGAGGACACTGATTGTAATGAGCTGTATCTAACAAGCGACGAGTTGATGAATCAGATCGAGTTCGACTAAAATGAGTGTATGACCTGGAGAATGATTGGCAATACCTGGGCCCCAAATTTGCTGGGGCACCATATCGCCGAAGGGCAGGTGCGTCATGCCTATTTGATCACAGGCTCAGACGGCATTGGAAAGAGAACTTTGGCGCTTGATTTTTCAAGAGCGCTGCTTTGTTCTCAGCCTCCGTCGGAGGGTGAATTCTGTAAAACGTGCCGACAGTGTATTCTGGTGGAAGGAATGGTACATCCAGATTTGCACGTTGTTGTTCCTGAGGCGGAGAAAGTAGGGCTGCTCGTGGATGATGTCCGTAATCTTCAACATAAAATCGCGTTGACACCGATCGAGGGAGACCGACGTATCGCTTTCCTCCCTGATTTTGATCGCGCCACCGATAATGCTGCAAATGCATTGTTGAAGACACTAGAAGAGCCGCCGGGAAAAGTCGTATTTCTCCTGACCGCGAGAGATCAAGAGGGTCTGCTGCCGACGATTGTTTCCCGCTGCGAAGTTATAAGATTGAGATCAGTTAATAAAGAAACGCTGAAAGATGCGCTCATCAAGCAGGGATATTCGTCCGACGAAGCAGTTCTACTTACGGGGGTTTCAGCAGGATTGCCAGGGAGAGCATTGGCATTGGGCGAGAATAAAGACGCCCTTGAGGAACGTGATGAGCGGCTCGATGAATTAATGGGTCTACTTTCTATGGATATAGCCGGGCGATTGGCATATGTTGAACCATTTTTACCCAGAAAGGATGATCTTCAAACTAAGCGTGACCGAATGCTGCACCTCCTGGAAACGTGGCTGAGTTTCTGGCGAGATCTTTTAATTGCTTCTT
>CBDVCG010000282.1:0-3840 GCA_965372425.1 uncultured Anaerolineales bacterium | reverse complement strand
TCCTCTCAGGTATTCTTTTCGACCAGGTTGATCCACTGCTTGAACTTGCCGAGCAATCATGTCTCATCCTTCAAGAGATATATTCCGAGGATGAATGGCGCGCCCTGATCTTACAAAAAAGCCCGCTCTCAATCGATTGAGAACGGGCTTGGGTATGTATTTACTTCAAGAAGGGTGAATGCCTAACTCCCAGTTCGTGCAGGTGACTGTTTCCTGTAACGATACGTGATACGACCACGCGTGAGGTCATACGGTGACACTTCGACCTTCACCCGATCCCCCAGCAAGATGCGAATATAATACCGCCTCATCTTCCCAGAGAGATAAGCAAGGACTTCATGGTCGTTGTCTAATTGAACGCGAAACTGGGTACCTTTGAGGGCTTCGATGACGGTCCCTTCAAGTACGATTTTCTCTTCTTTTTTAGTCATTCCACCCTCCGAGTGAAATCCTTTAACGAACCAGGATTTTCACAACGGCAATAAATCACCTGCGTCGCCGTGAAGTAGCCTTCCGCTCGCGTCTTTTTAAACGCCGGATTGCTTTCTTTCGCTGGATTCTGCGCAGTTCGCTCTTTGAAACGAACCATCGCTTCCTTCGAACCGTGCTTAGAAGCCCACTTTTTGCAACTTTCTTTCGAAATCGCCGCAGCAATTGCTCCTGCGATTCATTAGGACGGGCTATAACCGTCGTCAATTTAACTCACCTCCCACCATGTCCATATTCGTCCGTATGTCATTAGTCGTCGCTCGTAATGAGCTCCAGATCTATTCGTTCTTTTTCAGTGTCTATAGTTATCAATCGAACTTTCACATCTGTCCCTGGGAGAAGATCGTCGGGACCTTCAATATTCTTGAGCAGCCCTTCCAGGTTGTCCTCGATCTTCACGAACACACCCGAAGAAGAAAGACATGAGACTTTACCTTCCACGACATCATCTTCGATGAACCGATCCTGGATCCCGTCCCAGGGGTTCGACTCGAGTCTTTTTAAGCTCAATCCAATTCTGTTCGCCTCACGATCGAGCCTGATGACGAGTGTGTCCACCTCATCGCCAATCTGAACGATCTGGGAAGGATCCTCCACTCTTGTCCACGATAACTCCGAAATGTGGATCAATCCATCGGCTCCGCCGATATCGACAAAAGCGCCGAATTCCCGCAAACTCGTGACGATGCCCTTGCAGACTTCCCCCTCTTTAAGCGTCGCGATGATCTGGGATTTTTTGTGCTGACGCCATTGGCGGATCGCTTTCCTTTCCGAGAAAACAAGCCGCCTACGTTGAGGATCGACCTCAATTATCTTGAAGGGCATCTCTCGACCGACAAGCTTACGAAGATACTCATGGCGGCCTTCTTCGTCGATCCCACGCGGTATCCCGCTAAGATGAGAGGCGGGGACGAAGCCCCACAATCTGCCGAAAGGAACGAGCAGACCACCCCGATTGAAATCCGTCGCTGCGGCATTGATGATTTCATCTGTCTCCAGCAGTCGACGGGCTTCGAGCCAATCTCCACTTTCGCGAGCTTGCGATATGGATACCTGAAGATTGCCGTCGCGATCGAGGGGATCGACGACCATTACGGATATATCGTCTCCCACCCCGAATTTGCCTTCTTGATCAGGTAATTTGTCAAGGTCCGCTTTCAGCACAATGCCATCGCGCTTCAAACCCAGGTCAATAATCAAACCTGAAGGGTCGAGCGCAATGACGGTCCCTTGAAGGAGATCGCCTCTTTCGGGAGCAGCGATCAATTCTCCTTGGGAAAGGAATTCATTCAGATCGTTATTCGCGCCGGTCATCCCCTACTTCCCCCGGAAATAGAAATCCTGGTCAGCGCATCCACAGGCCGACCAGGTATATGTCATAATCCGATGACAGCTTGAGTGATCGGATACCGGCTCCGGCTTACTCCTCTACACTAACTCGCGATTGCCAAATTTGAGGCATGCGAACGCAATCGTCATTATACCGTTCGCCATTTTTCTTGTCAAACTTTCATGCACAACTGTCACATTTCACCAGAGGCGCTCGGTTTTCGAGTAGTCTAGTGGCTGCAAGCTTGAAGTTGCAATCAGAATACGAGGTAATTGGGGCGCCCGTCGTGCAAAAACCCGTGGGGGAGAGCCAGAAGGGCCTTATCCACACCACTACTGGATTCGATGGTATGTCCCATCTGGGCAAGATTGTCGTTCGGGTAGAACTTGCGGGGATTGTCCGGGTCGTGATGAAGTTGCTCGTGGCGGACAAAGATGATTTTGACCCGTTATCCTTCAGTTATTAAATCCCAACTTCACCTCGACCAAGCACGCTGCGGTCGAGCTGCTAACATGACGCAGCCTCATGGGTTCATCGACGCGGGTCGAGCGCGCCGAGTCGTCCTATCCGTTTGTTGGTGCCGCAATATATTCCCGTCTCAGTTAAAGGGAACTTGACAGGGTGAGCTTAGGGTTAGCGCGGTGATTTCCAACAATTAGGAAATTTGTCCTTCAGACGAGTGACACCGCAAGAACGTTCTTAGGACTGTGGATGAGATCTGATGCCGCCTAATTCTCTGAAGGACTGAGGTAGGTGAGCAGTTCACGAACCCTCTTCACAAAGGTTCCTGGCTTCCGCACAGTGATATCCGGATGTCCCGGCCGGAAATGGCGTGTGTTGTAGGTTACCAACCATGGACATTCATTTTGTATGGCAGCTGCCAAGATTGGGAGGTCCTTGGCATCGGCCGAACCTTCATACCTGGATAATTCGTCTCGAGCTGGATCCTCGACAACCTCGAGGCATTTGTCTACAAGCAAGCGGAAGGTTGATAGCGCATTAGGGAACTTCTCTGTGAGATTTCGTTCGGCCTCCACGGTCACCTGGCGAGAGGCAATGGCCTGAACCAGCGTGATCTCGGCCATACGAAGAACGACAAGACTGGCTCCATACTCGCTCGGGGCGGCCGCTCCAGCGAAAAGTACGTCGGCGTCAATGAAGACCCGCGGCTTAGTCGTCTTTTCCATTAGCATAGTGTTCGTGATTGTATCGCTCTCGCTGCTCCCTCAAGCCTTCAAGCAGTTCCTGAATGCTTATTCCCGCCTCGAGCCGCATGCTTTCGATCTCGCGTGCCAGCTCTGGCACCATCGGGACCATCGGTGTGAGCACGAAGAGGCCGTCCAGATCAAGCACACGAAAGGTATCACCCTCTTTAATGCTATATTTCTCGCGCAGCCTGGCCGGAAGTGTTAAAACACCCCGCTTTCGAACCTGGATTGCTTCCTCCATCTCAGCCTCCTGTTTTCTGTATATCTGCAATATCAGTATTTCTGCTAATTGTACCGCGGTTTCATGCGTATGCTAGAAGGCAGAACAGGTTTCGATCTGCGAAGACCAGCAATTGCCTCATCACTTGCTCCGCCCATCTTCTGATCCAGAACCGATAATGCATCGTGGCCCGCATCATTGAGCCTGCGGGCCACTTCAATTGGAAGATTCTCATATCTACCTTGATTATAATCACTGTCATCTACCAAGGCATTGCCACGACCCGTTCTCGTGCCAATTCAGCAGCATAGGAAATCGCTGCTCGTATTGCCTCTTCGGTAAGAGATGGGCAGCTTGTCAGGATCCCTTCAAAGGTGTCACCAGATGCACGGTTATCAAGGACAACAGAAACTAACACACGCGTCCCACGAAAGCACGCCTGGCCATGACAGATATTCGGATCGACAACAATATATTCCTTCCAATCCACACAATCCACCTCTGTTCCCTTGATTACCTTGCGTTATATAACAGATAGGTGGGTCATCTAAATTTATTATGAACGGGTTCACGCTTTCGATTTCATCTACCTC
>CBDVCG010000281.1:0-3846 GCA_965372425.1 uncultured Anaerolineales bacterium | reverse complement strand
CACACCGATCATGTCAGCCATTCGAGCTCATAATCGCTTATCCTGACCGTCTCACCCGAAGTGATACCGGCTTCTTGAAGTGCGTCCTCCACACCCAGATGGACGAGCAATCGTTGAAATCGAGCAATAGCTTCATCGTACTCCCAATAAGTCATGGCCGCTGCTCGCTCGACTTCTTCACCTGTTACACGCCAGGCTCCATCAGGTTCGCGGCTGATCTCAAAGGGTATCTTTTCTTCCTCAAATCCATACACAGGTAGTGAATCTTCAACAATTGGCTGTGGTTCCAATTGTGATAGATGAGCATGGGCAGACCAGAGCAGTTCTCGCAATCCTCGGTGCGCCATGGCAGAGATGGAGAACGACTCGTATCCCCGTTCTGAAATCATTTTGGTGAGAGCTGGGAGTCTTTCCTCTACATCCGGTAGATCGATCTTGTTGATTGCGACGATTTGCGGTTTTTGGGCAATACCCGGGCTGAATAAAGCCATCTCTGCGTTCACCTGTGAGAAATCTGCAATGGGATTCTCAGACGATCCATCAATCACATGGATAAGAACTCGAGTTCTCTCGATGTGCCGCAGGAAAGCGAAACCCAGGCCAGTTCCTTGATGCGCCCCCTCGATCAGACCAGGGATGTCTGCCAGTATGAGGCTGGTTAAATCATCTAAATCTGCGACGCCCAAGTTTGGCTGCAGAGTAGTGAAGGGATACTCCGCGATTTTCGGTTTTGCGTTAGTCACAGCCGCCAGTAAAGTCGATTTGCCCGCATTTGGGACACCCACAATGCCAACATCGGCGATGAGTCGAAGCTCCAGGAGCAACGTTTTTTCCTTTCCGGGTTCACCTTTTTCAGCCATGTGGGGTGTTTGATTTCTCGAGGTCGCATAGCGTGCGTTCCCCTTCCCAGCGCGACCGCCATGACACACCACAAGTCTCTGGTTAGGTTCCACCAGGTCACCTAGCAGAGCGCCAGAGGCCTCGTCCCGCACCATCGTCCCGGGAGGTACGAGTATCTCCAGGTCCTCCCCCGAGCGCCCGGTTTTGTTATTGCCGCCTCCGGAGGACCCATCCATCGCGTGATAATGCCGCTTCCTCCGAAAATTTGAAAGCGTATTCAGGCGGGGGTCGATGACGAGGATCACATCGCCGCCTTTTCCGCCGTTTCCTCCATCCGGACCGCCGCGAGGGACGTATTTCTCTCTGCGAAAGTGGACGATGCCATCCCCCCCGCTCCCGGAGGTGATAAAAATCTTGGTTTCATCAAGAAACATTTGATCATCCTATCAGGTGATTCCGCTTTACCGACGATAAAATTATAACCCTTCAGGAGGTTCTCAGGACGCCGACTGCGGGTTGCATCCGCGGTCTGGTTGTGCTAGATTTGTGCATAATTCACCTACCGTTGTGGAGGGTTGTATGTCCATTTCGAAAATTCCAGATATTGTGATCGGACGTCTGCCTCTCTACCTGCGAGCGCTTACTCAAATGGCTTTAGATGGCAAGGAGATCACCTCCTCACAAGAACTCGGCGGCCGCCTCGGAATATCCTCCGCACAGATCCGAAAAGATCTCTCTCAGTTTGGCGAGTTTGGAAAACAAGGCACAGGCTACAACATCACTTTCCTCTCGGATCAGTTGAGACGCATCCTTCATGTCGATCGAGTGTGGGATGTAGTTCTCGTTGGAGCAGGAGATTTGGGCCGTGCAGTAGCAAACTACGGCGGGTTCGTGGATCGGGGCTTTAAAATTGTCGCCGTTTTTGACAACAACCCACAGAAGATCGGGCAGATAATCGGGAATTTTGAAGTGCAGGACATCGATAATTTGAAGCAGGAAATTGACGCTAAAAATGTCGATGTCGCCATGATTGCAGTTCCTGCGGGCGAGGCCCAAGATATTTCCGAGCAATTGGTTGAGGCAGGAATCAGGGCGATCCTATGCTACGCACCCACTTCGCTTTCTCTCCCGGAGCATGTGCGCATCGAGTACACCGACCCGGTTTTATATCTTCAACATATGACCTATTACTTTTCAGATTAAGGGTCCTATATCAACAGGTTCCTGGATACCGAAAGGATCACGGACACACACAAAAACGCACCATGGCTTGGTGCGTTTTGGCTTCGACCAGCTCCTAAAGACTCGGATTTAAAGCTCTGGAAGGTTTCTCCGTAAACGGTCGATCATTCCAAGACTTTTGGCAGCTCCCTTGGCAATGCATGCGACCGGTTCTTCTGCCAGGTAGGCGGGAACACCGGTCTCACTTGTGAGCCATTTATCGATGCCGCGCAAAAGCGAAGAACCACCACAAATCACCATGCCCCTATCGATGATGTCAGAGGCAAGCTCAGGCGGAGTTTGCTCAAGCACGTTTCGTATTGCAACCACCATGAGCTGCAGCGTTTCCTGAAGAGATTCCACGACTTCACCGGTGGATAAGGTGACGGGGCGCGGAAGACCGGTGACTTGATCCTGTCCCTGAATTTCGATGGTTTTTTCGTCATCTTGAGGAATGGCCGCACCAATGCGGATTTTTGCCTCTTCTGCGGTGCGTGGTCCAATAATCAAACCGTATTTCTTTTTTACATAGGAGCTGATAGCCGCGTCCAACTTGATGCCCCCAATTCGAGTAGCGTTGGAAGCCACAATGCCGCTCATGGCAATCACAGCAGCCTGGGTCACCCCGCCGCCCAGATCCACGACCATATTCCCTGAGGGAGTCGCGATCGGCAAACCGACACCTATGGCTGCTGCCAACGGCTCCTGGATCAAGACGACTTCCCGACATCCCGCCTGGAGCGTCGCCTCATGCACTGCACGTCTTTCGACGCTGGTCACCCCGAGTGGAACCGTCACCATTGCCCGGGGCTTAAACAAGCGTGCAGGGCCACAAACATTCTCAATGAAGTGTCCAAGCATCCGATGGGTGACTTCGAAATCGGCGATAACACCATCTCGCAGCGGACGTGAGACTTCGATCACCTCCGGTACGCGACCTTCCATCTCCTTTGCCGAATGTCCCACATCGACGATTTTTAACTCCTCGAGGTCGATTGCCACGATCGTCGGTTCATGGAGAACGATCTCATCTCCGTCACAAATAAGCGTGTTTACTGTGCCGAGATCGATCCCCAGGTCTTTACCAAACAGGGGCATGCGTTTAGGTTACCTCATCTGGGGACGAAGGTCGGGGAACGCGGGTACCCCTTCCGTATCTACGATAAGCATCGAGACGAAGGTTGGATCTCTGAATCGCGGCCTGGATTCGCAGGTACTCATCGGTATCCATGGGGGGTCCTTCCGCGAGAAGTTTTTCCGCACGTGCCTTTGCTTCTTCTGCGCGGGCGACATCAATCTCGTCAACATCCTCACCTACATCGGCGAGGACAGTGATGATATCTGGGCGTACCTCGAGAATGCCTCCTGCGATTGTGAAGGCTTGCTCCTCGTCTGCATTCCGGACAATGAGCAACCCGATATCCAGGAGCGTCAACAGAGGTGCATGGTTCGGGAGAATGCCAAGCTCACCCTCGATTCCAGGCGCGATGACGATGTCAGCCGGCCCCTCGTAGAGGGTCTTATCCTGGGTCACAATCTCACATTGGATTGGCATCGGTCGTATAACCCCTGAATTACTGCGCTTCTAGCCGTTCTGCCTTCTCGCGTGCATCTTCAATCGTCCCGACCATCATGAAGGCTTGCTCGGGAAGATCGTCATGCTCTCCATCGAGAATTTCCCGGAATCCTCTAACCGTTTCACCACGTGATACGTAGCGTCCTTCCTGACCCGTGAACTGCTCTGCGACGTACATGGGCTGCGAGAAGAAGCGCTCAATCTTTCGT
>CBDVCG010000280.1:0-3851 GCA_965372425.1 uncultured Anaerolineales bacterium | reverse complement strand
TGATTTCCATCCACTAACCTCTATAGAATGCGAATTCCCGGCCATGAATAGTCCGCTGCCCAAGTTCATGCAGGCATCTTAACGGCTTCTCGTCGTCGGGGGAAACGGATTTTCCATGCATCACTAGCCCCCGATTATAACAGTCCATCAAACCACAAAGTGCATGAACTATGCCCGTGAAACTCATAATCCTCGGATCCTGTTTCCTCCCCTCTTAGCGTGAGAGGGACGTTGAAATATCGTTGACATTGCGTTCGAATATGTCGGAGATGATTGTGATAGGATTTCCAGGTTGCAAAGGTATCCGATATGAAGGAACGCTTTTATCGAGTTATCCTGTTCACGATCATAGTCGTCTGTGCATGGGGCATCCGGCCAGGCCCAGCTACTGCCGCGCCGGTGATAGCGGATCCACAAAGTGCCTCCGAGATCATCGCTCGCATCAATGCCTACCGCGCCCAAAATGGACTGTATAGCTACACCATCAATCAAAATCTCATGCATAGCGCGCAGGTCCAGAGCGACTATCAAGCCTCGATCCAATCGGTCACACATACTGGGTCCGGGGGTTCAAGCCTTCGCGATCGGGCCTATGCGGCAGGGTATGGTGGCGGTGCTACAATCTGGGTTTCCGAGATCATCTACGGCGGCACACAGGCCACGGTGGATACTGCCATGTCCTGGTGGAAGGGGTCATCGGTACACAACAACTCGATGCTCTCGCCGCAGTCTTTGGAGATCGGCGCAGGCGTGGCTTCATCCGGTGGGAGCACCTATTTCACAGTCGTGATGGGCAATGTCAGCGGATCGAATTCCGGGGAGACGGGTGGGGAGATTCCACCCCCAGCCATACTAAACAACCCGGTTCAATTGGCGGAACCGGGTGAGGACGGGTCCATTATCCATACCGTTCAAGCCGGGCAGACATTGTGGACCATCGCCGCCGTCTACGATGTGCCGCTCGATAGACTGCTTGAATTGAACGAGATTACTAAGGACACACTTCTCCAGCCCGGTCAGGAAATCATCATCCAACCACCCCTCGAGTCGGAGCCGACGACAACTCCGACGGTTGAATCCACTCCTACCCCATCCGAGACCGAATCGATCCCTACGCCGTCGACTACACCACAGCTCAGTTTGACGAGCACGCCATCTAGCAAGAGTACCCCGATCAACGCGAGGTCTACGATCTCATCCTCACAAGAAGCCTCAAACATACCAGGAGGTGGATTAAGCACAATCGGTATCATCGCTGTGGGGATGATCGGAATATATTTCGTCTTCATCCTCATCGCGGCTACGTTTCGAAACGCTGACGATTCGCAAAATCGCGCCGAATGAAGGTAGCGAGCGCTTTCATTGTGCGAATTCCTCGAGAGAATTCCCTCGAGCATCCTAAAAACGCCACCATCGTCCTCTCCTTCTTCGTTGGCAAAGGTTAAGGTTTGATTTGCTATCACAGATTTAACCCGGTCCCAATTCCGGTCATTTGCCCTGTGTGAAACAAGCGAAGTTGAATACTCCGTGCAACCCTATTCATAAATTAGTGTTAATATGAGAGAATGGTGCTCTTGAGGTGACTTTTATGAATGAGCGATATGGGAATATTGTCGGGTGGGGAAAATACATCCCTCCCAATGTCATTACGAATGCTGATCTAGAGCGGAAGATTGACACCAGTGATGATTGGATTTTTAGCAGAACTGGTATTCGTGAACGCAGGATCGTAGCCCCCGGCGAGAACACGTCCGATATGGCTATCGCGGCTTCCCGAGATGCCCTGGAGATGGCAGGCGTTCGGGCGCGTGATTTAGGTCTTATAATCATAGCCACCTCCAGCCCAGATTACCTTACTCCCCCGGTCTCCTCCCAGGTCCAACATGCACTGGGGGCGAAAGATGTTGGGGCGTTCACATTGGTTAATGGTTGCACAGGGTTTGTGTATGCCCTAGCAACCGCGCAACAATTCATTTCTGGCGGCGTTTACGACAACGTCCTTGTCGTTGGAGTTGAGCTTTTGAGTCGATTTGTAGACTGGGAGGATCGCTCAACCTGCATATTGTTTGGTGATGGCGCCGGAGCCGTCGTCCTTCAAGTCAGTGACGAGCCGGCTGGCATGCTGTCGTTCGTCCTTGGATCGGATGGCTCTGGAGCGGAGCATTTGATCCTGCCAGCGGGTGGCGCGGCGATGCCGCCCAGCCATGAGACAGTCGATCAGGGACTCCATTATCTTCGTATGAATGGGGGACAGGTATTTCGATTTGCCTCTCGAATTCTGGGCAAAGCATTGCGGCAAGTGATTCAGGAGGCGAACCTTACCACTGAGGACATCGATCTCTTCATCCCTCACCAGGCCAATGCGCGCATAATCGAAAGCGCCGCTCGGTATGTAGGCATCCCGGATGAGAAGATATTCATGAACATCGACCGGTATGGCAACACCTCCGCCGCCTCGATCCCCATCGCTCTCTGTGAAGCTTTGGAGCAGGGTCGAGCCAAAGTGGGCGACCATCTGGCTTTCGTTGCTTTTGGCGCCGGCCTCACCTGGGCTTCCGCTATCGTGAAAATAGGAGAACGGGTGGAACCGATCCCATTCATGAGTACGGAGAGCAGGGTTGCCTCCTGGCTGTCGGCGCTCCACCCAATGAACGTTGCGAGTCACGTTCCCTTCGCATCTCTTGTTCGTTCGTTCTGGGATGCAGTCCACCGGATAAGCGACCGGACGAAGAATGCCGGTTCGAACGGAAAAGATTAAATCGCGTCTCTCCATATGCCTTGGGTCCTCAAGTTCGATGCCAGATGGGGTAGATGGCTCAAGCTTGCGTAGGAGGGGTCATTAGCAATATGAGAAGATCGTGACCGTGGTTGCGGTCACTCTTCATTTTCGAGGACCATTTGTACAAATCGAGCCAATCGCTGTAACTGATCTCGGAAAGGCTGCTAGCTCTCCGGAGAATCGAGGTAAATCACACTAATTTGAAAATCCAAAGTCAAAGGATAATCAACCATACTTATCCTTTACTGCCTGGCGATCGATATGACCATCCGGTGTGCGGGGAATAGCATCGACAAATTCAACGGTACGCGGCTTCTTGTAAGAGGCTATCCTGCTCGCTACTGCCTGGACGACTTCCTCAACGGCGAGCGTCGCACCAGGCTCTACCTCCACCACGGCTTTTACAGCTTCGCCCCAGGTCTCATCCTGGACACCGAAAACACAAACTGCATTCACTTGCGGAAGCGTGGAAATGGCATGTTCGACCTCCGCCGGATAGACATTTTCCCCACCCGACTTGATGAGATCCTTTTCAGGTTTGCGCCCCAAATAATAGAGATAGCCCTGCTCGTCAAACCGCCCCAGATCTCCTGTATGGTGCCAACCATGGCGGGAGGTATACTCCGTCGCATCGCGGTTGCGCCAGTAACCCTGAAACACCAATGGACCTTGAACTACGATCTCACCAGGAGAACCAGCCGGCACCTCCACGCCACTTTCATCAAAGCACCGTACCTCAACCACAGGCAATGGCTTGCCTGCAGAGCCTGGTTTCTCCTTAACGGCGACCAGTGTCACCACACCTGATGTCTCTGACTGCCCGAACCCCGTCCAAAAGACGGCTCGTGTCTCTTCATGCAGCCGCTGAATAACTTCAGGGGTGTCAAGCCCAAGGACGTATTTCAACGAATCCCAGGTCGCTCCCGCTTCTTGGCGAGCATCGAGCAGCATGGTAAGCACGGGTGGGAACGCGGCCAGGAGTGTCACTTGATGTGTATCCATCAACTGGACAGCAAGTCCCGGATCGAAACGCTCGGAGAGTACGTTCGCACCTCCAGCCTGCAGCGTAGCC
>CBDVCG010000279.1:0-3861 GCA_965372425.1 uncultured Anaerolineales bacterium | reverse complement strand
GATGATATCTGGATCCGGTATGGGCACCGCAGACATCAGCGCCTGAGTATAGGGATGAAGAGGATTTAAATAAATCTCATCACGATCGGTTATTTCAACGATCTTGCCCAGGTACATCACTGCCATGCGATCGCTAATATGGCGGACCATGCTCAGGTCGTGGGCGATGAATAAATAGGTCAATCCGAGCTTTTCCTGCAGTTCTTCCAACAAGTTGACTACTTGCGCCTGGATGGAGACGTCCAGAGATGATATCGGTTCGTCACAGATGACCAGATCAGGATTCAGAGCCAGGGCGCGGGCGATACCGATGCGCTGCCTCTGCCCACCGGAGAACTCGTGTGGATAGCGATTGACGAAGTAAGGGTTGAGACCCACCATCTGCAGAAGCTCTTGCACGCGTTCATGCTTTTCTTTTCCGCGAGCGACTTTGTGAACTTCAAGCGGTGCGGATATGATAGAACCAACTGTCATACGCGGGTTCAACGAAGCATAAGGATCCTGAAAGATCATCTGCATCTTTCGCCGCATTCGGCGCATATCACCGTCGCTCACTTCCGTTAAATTAGTTCCCTCGAAGACAATCTCACCATCCGTTGGTTCATACAATCTCAGGATGGTCCGACCCACCGTAGTCTTCCCGCAGCCCGTTTCCCCAACCAATCCGAGCGTCTCTCCCTTGATGATGTCAAAACTGACGTCATCTACCGCTTTGATGTCGCCAATATGACGTTGAATGATGAGTCCCCGTATGATGGGGAAATATTTCTTCAGATTGCGGACTGTAACCAGAGCACCATTCCCGCCGCTCATCAAGCGCCCCATCCCGCGACGTGCTCCCATCGCCAGCAAGCTACAATATGCCCTTTATGATCCGTGGGCTCCAACGGGGGCATCTCCTCAAAACACTGATCGGCTCGATAGGTGCATCGAGCATAAAAGGGGCATCCCTGTGGCAATGCGATCAAATCCGGTGGTAAGCCAGGGATAGCAACCAACTTTGTGCCCGGTGCATCATCCAAGCGAGGCAACGATCCCAGCAAACCAATAGTATATGGGTGGCGAGAGTGTTTATAGACACTGCGCACATCGCCCCTCTCAATGATATACCCTGCGTACATCACGTTGATCTTCCTGGCTAATTCCGCCACGACACCCAAGTCGTGGGTGATCCACATCACTGCCATTCCTAACCGCGCCTGCAATCGCCGTACTAAATCCACAATCTGGGCTTGAATGGTGACATCTAAAGCAGTGGTGGGCTCATCGGCAATGAGTAATTGTGGATTGCAGGAGAGCGCCATGGCGATCATCGCTCGCTGTCGCATACCACCGGAGAATTGGTGGGGGTAATCATCCAATCGTTGCTTTGCGGCCGGGATACCGACCATCGCCAACAGCTCACCTGCCCTTTCTTTCGCCTGGGTTTCTGTCATGCCCAGGTGGATTCTCAATGCCTCCACAATCTGGGAACCGATTGTATAGACCGGGTTAAGTGAGGTCATGGGATCTTGGAAAACCATCGCTATTTCTGCTCCCCGGACATATCGCATTTCCCCAAGGTCGAGTTTCAGAAGGTCGCGGTCATCATTAAAGATAACTTCACCCGCGTCGATTTTCCCTGGAGGACTGGGGATCAAGCGCATGATGGAAAGCGCATGAACGGTCTTTCCGCAACCGCTCTCACCCACGACACCTAACGTCTCGCCCTCCTCCATGGCGTACGATATCCCATTCACAGCATTGACGATGCCTTCATCTGTGTAGAAACGGGTTGTTAGGTTTTTTATCTGTAATAATGCTTCCATCGGTTCCCTTATAAGAGAAATTAGTTGGTAGAGTTACACAGATTCCCGATACATCTGTGGAGCTATACTTGAAGCTTTGGATCCAGGGCGTCGCGCAGGGCATCTCCCAGCAGATTGAAACCCAGAACACTCAGCATGATGGCAAGCCCCGGGAAGATAACCGCCCACCATGCACCGCTTGCGAGGTAGCGGTAGCTGGCGCCCAACATCGATCCCCATTCCGGTTCCGGTGGAATAGCCCCTAATCCCAAGAAACCGAGCGCCGCCGCCGCCAGAATCGCGCCTGCCAAACCCATCGTCGTTTGAACGATGACCGGTGACAGTGTGTTGGGGAGGATATGTCGAAACATGATGCGCCCGTGCCCTTCCCCTGTCGCCTGTGCAGCCAAAATGTACTCCTTTTGGATCACCGATAGCACAGTCGAACGTACCAATCGGGCGTATATGGGAATACCAACCACACCGATGGCGATCATTCCCTTCTCCAGGCCAGGTCCAAGAAAAGCTACGATTGCAATGGCAAGCAAATAGGTCGGGAATGCCAGGAGAATATCCATTGCCCGCATGATGATCGTGGTAAGCACCTGGCCGCCCATCGGCATGCTTAAGATCCAGCCGATAAATAATCCCAAGACGCCGCATACGATACCGACATAGGGGTTTGCCAGGAACCCAAGTATGCCGCCAATTAGAGCGCCTAACAGTGCGAAGAGCAACGTGCGCAATCTTTGACCCTTAAGAAGATCCTCCCAGTAGGCTGAGCTAATGCCAAGCCCTGCAAATAAAATCATCTGCAGCGGCTGCCCCGCGATCCAGGCCGAGAGGCTTCCCAACACAAGACCAATCCCGCCCAGCAGGAATATCCGTTCTGCTCGGGAAATGGGCATACTATCGTAAAAACCTGCCAACATTCCGAGAATACCGCCAATCGATAAGGAGATCGCGACCGCAACCAGTCCGACTCTAAGGGAATTCCAGCCTCCATGGACCACGCGGCGAAATATGTCCCTCCCCAGCTTATCTGTGCCGAAAGGGTGAATCGAAGGAATCTCCTCAGTGGCAATCAGATTAGGAGGTTTAAGCTTAAGCGAATAATCGATATCTGTCCTGGGGTCGTACTCCCAGAAGAAATGTGACAACACGGTTGATAAGATGAAAATCGTTACGATTGCCATCCCAAGCCGCGCGGTGTTGTTGGATATCATGCGACGCCACGCGTCCACCCACAAGGAGCGGTGTTCCCGTACGGCAAAGTCAGTTGAATCAAAAATTTCGGGGCTTGCGTCAGTCATGCAATCCCTCACTTATGTTGGATGCGTGGATCTAAAAAAGCGTATGAAATATCAACGAACAAGTTAACGAAGATAAAAACAAAAGCGATGAGCATCGTGCCGCCCTGCACAATGGGGTAATCACGCCCCAGAATGGCATCGTAGATCCATCTTCCGATCCCCGGCCACGAGAAGATGGTCTCTGTAAGAACAGCGCCTGCCAATAGAGTGCCGGTCTGAATCCCTATGATCGTGACTACCGGGAGAAAGGCGTTTTTAAGCCCATGCTTGAAAAGCACCACATGTTCTCGCGCGCCTTTTGCATGGGCCGTTCGGATGTAATCTTCCTGAAGCACATCCAGCATGCTCGACCGCGTCATGCGGGCGATGATCGCCATAGGAATGGTCGCCAGGGCTATAACCGGCATAAACAGATGCCTTCCAGCGTCCACTAGAGCTTCCATGTTACCGGCGAGGATGCTGTCGATAATGTAGAAATTCGTAATCGTCTCAATCTCGATAGCGTGGCTCGCCCGGCCTCCACTAGGAAGCCATTGCAGGGCGACAGCGAATAGCATGATCATCATCAAACCTAACCAAAAAATCGGCATTGAGACACCAATAAGAGACCCCGTCATGCTCACACTGTCGAGAACAGAATTGCGTCGAGCGGCTGAAGCGATGCCCACGGGGACACCCACGAAAACAGCGATGAACATCGAGAGCATGGCAAGCTCGATCGTCGCCGGAAACCTTAACGAAAGCGTCTCTGCAACCGGGAT
>CBDVCG010000278.1:0-3876 GCA_965372425.1 uncultured Anaerolineales bacterium | reverse complement strand
GAATACCTGATCACCCGATGCAGCTATAAAGCTTTCCCCACGGAGGCATTGACCCATCAGCCAATCAGCGCAGCCCTTCAAGTGTGCCGGGAGCAAAAACTGTCGCACAAAGATGTGGAGAAAATTCTAGTCGAGACCACCACTCGAGGCGCAGACATCCTTTCCGATCCCAGCAAGTACCAACCGGATACGAAAGAGACCGCTGATCACAGCCTGCCTTATGTAATTGCGGTTGCAGTGGTAGATGGGAACGTGCTCCCAGAATCATTTCAGGATGAAAAACTACACGACCCTGTCGTTCGAGAATTATTGCCAAGAATTGAAGTTGTCGCGGACGATGAAATCGATCAATTATTTCCTCGCACGAAGAGGGCGCGCGTCACGATAACCACAACCCATGGCCAGAGCTTCACAGCGGAAACCGATTTCGCCAAGGGGTCTCCTCAAGATCCAATGACGGATGAAGACGTGATAGCCAAATTCAATGCGAACGTTTCTCGTGCCTTATCAGCTACAAAGTCAGAAACTCTCGTCGAATCAATCTTCAACCTGGACGAATGTGAGGATGTTGTAGCATTGATGCCCGATCTGATATCAGATTTGTCGTAGGGTCCTTCGTGAAGGACCCTACTGCGAGCTGTGGGTATCTAACAAACTTAATGGGGCCGCCGCCTGCTAGCTACATGGTATTCTGGCTTTTTCCTACAAACCAATCCTACCAATCAGAAGCTGATTTAATCAGCTCACAAATATCAGCAAGTAGAAATACGTCGTGCCTACGCACCAGGGTTTTGGGCGCGAATGGAGGCATCCACATGCTCCGCAAATTGCTTGAAATTCTCGCGGAACATTTCCACGAGCCTCCTCGCCTGAAGGTCATACTCCCCTCCATCAGTCCACGTCCCGCGTGGGTTCAGGATCTCCGAGGGAAGTCCTTCGACTTCCTCTGGAACACTCAGATTAAAGAACGGCTCATTAGTAAAATCTGCCTTGCCTAACTCTCCCGACAAGATTGCCGAAACGATCCGACGGGTGCTCTCAAGATCAATCCTTTTCCCCCTCCCATACGGACCACCCGTCCAACCTGTATTAACGAGCCACACTTCTGAGCCATGCTGACGAATCTTGTCACCCAGCATCGTGGCATAAACATTGGGGTGCATGGGCATAAAGGGCGCGCCAAAGCATGCGCTGAATTCCGGTCTCGGCTCTGTCACACCTTGCTCCGTTCCAGCGACCTTGGCTGTATATCCACTGAGAAAGTGATACATGGCTTGCTCGGTTGATAATTTACTGACCGGCGGCAAGACACCAAATGCGTCGGCAGTGAGAAACAGGATGTACCTGGGATGCCCGGCAAGTCCATCTCTGGTGGCATTCTCGATGTGGCTGATCGGGTAGCTGGCACGGGTATTCTCGGTGAGCGAGTCGTCATCCAGATCCACACGCCGCGTCTCGCTATCATAGGCAACATTTTCAAGGATCGTACCGAATCGCCTCGTGGTGTCATAGATAAGCGGTTCGCCTTCAGGATCGAGACGGATGACCTTTGCGTACGAGCCTCCCTCGAAGTTGAAGATACCATCGTCACTCCATCCATGCTCGTCATCACCGACCAGCGTCCTCTCCGGCACGCTGCTTAACGTGGTTTTCCCCGTCCCGCTCAGGCCAAAGAATAACGCGCTGTCATCAGGACCAGTCCCATAATTCGCACTGCAGTGCATCCCGAGTACACCCCGTTTGGAGAGATAATAGTTCAACGCCGTGAACACGCTCTTCTTAATTTCACCTGCATATTCAGTGCGTGCGATGAGGGCTAACCGTTCAGCAAAGTTGATGATTATCGCAGTCTGGCTGCGAGTGCAGTCTACTTCCGGATCGGCACGAAATCCGGGCATGTCGATCACTGTAAATTCAGGGACATGTTTGCGAAGTTTTTCAGGGCTGAATTCGCGAATGAACATATTACGTGCAAAAAGACTCTGCCAAGCATAATCGGTGATTATTCGAACGGGCATACGGAAGGCAGGATCGGCGCCAGCATATCCGTCGAAGATGAAGATATCCCGGTTCTGGACATAGGCCATCATGCGCCGATGAAACCGTGCAAAGCACTCTTCTGACATCGATTGATTCGATGCTCCCCACCAGATGTCATCCTTACTTGATGGTTCCTCGACGATGAACTTATCGAGAGGCGCTCTTCCAGTATGGTCCCCTGTACGAACAATCACGGGACCCAGATGTCCGATTACACCTTCATGCCGCCGTACGATACGTTCGTAGAGCATCGGTGTCGTCAGATTCCAATACACCGTTCCCGCATTGCGGATACCATGATTCTCTACGCCGTATTCACTAATACTTGGACCAACGTGTTGTGCCATACCCTCACCTCTTTCTCATCATTGGGTAAAGAAACTGCGTAGTTCATATTCCACAAGTGCACTTGAATTAATGAAGCGTTCTATTTGTCAGATATTACGAAGACCAAGTATAAAGGGTTTCATCAGAATCGTCTTAAAGAACCAGGTGAGATCTGGGTAGATTTGACCATCATGCCGCGATATCCGCTAGATAGAGAAAGTTCAACCGTCAACCAAAAATTCCAGACGGTGGTTCATCTGAATCGTCTTGACTGATCGGCGGTACGGACGGCGGGACTCCCACCTCACTCCGAGGTTCTGGTTCTGATGGAAAACTTGCACTTGCATCAGTTGATTGGCTATCGACCTCCATCATCCCATCACGCTTAATTATGCGCGAGATAATGAATATACCGGCGCCGAGCGCTGTGATCACCAAACCGAAAAAGAACGTGCGTCCCACGATCGAATCGATCAACTCGTTCAACGCGAACTTCGCCACCTGAGCGATGACCTCTCCACTTTCCCTCAAGAAGGGTGAATTTCGTGCGAGAAATTCCTGCCATCTCCCTGAGATGAGCAGCGCCGCGATGCTGGTCATAATTCCTCCCAGCGTCATCGGAATCCCCCACCAACTTCCAAGACTCCGGAGAGATCGAATCGATAAGACCATGATCAGGCCTAAGAGCGCAATGGGAAGAAACCAGCCGAAGCGCATAATCGCCCTGAGAAATCGGATCTGCTCCTTGAACGCCATAATTTCTTCAAAGCTCTCGTCGGGCTCTTCTTGAAAATCGATGCTCGAGGGGGACTCTCTAACCCACTCGTAAAATGTGATCGATACGATTTCAACTTCCCGTGTACGAAAAGGCTCCGGCGGTTCGCAGATGTCGAATTCCAAATCTCCACCCCGAACTGCAGCCTTTCTCATCATATTTATCTGCTCTGGAGAGCAGCTTGGCCACGAGTCCACAACCGTATCTGCTATGTCCTCAATCCCGCCATCGATCAATCGATCTTTTATCGGGACGAGATCCAACGTGATGATGGGAAATGGGCGCTCATCGTCGATCCAGCGAAAAATGGATACCACCGATGTTGAAATTTGATCTTCCACCCAACCAGCTGGAATAATTTGCTGAAACATCATTTGACGTTCAGCTGGAGACAGGTACTGGAGCGCTTCTGTGAATACTCCCTCACCAGCTCCCCCTCCCGGATTTAGATCTCCCTGAAAGACTGTTTCGAGCATGTACCGCTCAAGTAATCCTGAGCCGAGCAAACTGGAACTCACCAAGTTTGTGACCGCCTCCGGGGAGAATATCATTTGCGAGGCGCTCTGGCTGGTCACCGTGAAGGGTAAGGTTATGACGAACAATACTGCCAGGAGCAAGGCAATCACGCGAAATATTTGTTTAAAACAACCCGACGATCCCATGATCCCTCCCTATTCTTCCCGAATAACTGTGCCATCATTTCGGACATAATCCGAATTTCGGACATGATCCGA
>CBDVCG010000277.1:0-3880 GCA_965372425.1 uncultured Anaerolineales bacterium | reverse complement strand
AGAATCACAGAATTCAGGTGTTGGACGAGGGCGGGCAGGTCCTGAATGCATGGGGCTCCTTTACAGACTCTGTGACGGGTGATGCATCGGAGGGCGCCTTCAACCAACCGTGGGATGTGGCTATCGGTCCTGAGGACGAAGTCGTCGTAGCTGACACTTGGAACCACCGGGTGCAGTTATTCGATAAAGACGGGGAATTCATTACCAGTTTCGGAACACATGGGATCGGAGCCGGGATCGAGGCACTATGGGGCCCTCGTTCCGCTGCGGTCGATGATGATGGGCGCATATTTATCTCCGACACCGGGAACAAGCGCATTGTCGTCTTTGACCCCTCCGGTTCAACGCTCAGTGAAATTGGAATGGGGGGCGTGGGGCTCGGTCAGTTGGATGAACCTGTCGGGTTGGCCATCGATCTGGATGGCCTCCTGTATGTTGCCGATACCTGGAACATGCGAGTCCAGATTTTCGAAGAAATTACCCCGGGAGCGTTCGAAGCTGTAGCGGAATGGCCCGTGGCGGCATGGTATGGGCAGTCGCTTGAAAACAAACCTTATATCGCCGTCAGCCCTGAGAAACAGGTGTGTGTGAGCGATCCGGAAGGAGCCAGGATTCTATGCTTTACCGATGATGGTTTGTTCCTCTCCGGGTGGACCAGTCCGGGGATGAATCTTCCCAGCGGCGTCGCCTTCGACGAGAACTGTAGACTATGGGTTTCGGATGCCGGGAGCGATCGTCTCCTGCGATTTGAGACGGGGTTCTGTGAATAAAAAGGCTCCCTTGATCTAAAATTCAATAATATTTCACCTTCTGTACTGCGTGGGTGGAAGACCAATCCGCAAGCACCTGGTATTCCGGCCAGGTGCTTGCTCGGTCTTAAGACCCGATTAAATTCCCATCGAGTGACGCTATTCAATCTTAACCATTTCATTCATAATTTGTACTTGCGTCAGAGTTATCACGGAATTCGCCTAGATAATATAAGGAGCAAAAACCCATGAAAAATCACGTTACTGCCGTCGCCGTCTTGCAACTGGGGACAGGAGTCCTGGGCTTCCTGACCGCATGCATCCTACTCTTCGTGATGCTATTACCCGGGATTTTTATACTTAGCCTAGAAGGTGAGGGCTTGCCATTGGTCATCCTGGCGTCGATTGGCGCAGTTGTCGCAGGCATGCTAGCCATATTCTCGTTGCCGAAAATTATTGCGGGCATTGGCTTGTTGATGTGGAAGAACTGGGCCAGGTATCTCACCATGGTGCTCGCCGTCCTGCAATTGTTCAATATCCCTGTTGGAACAGCAATTGGAGCGTACTCGTTGTGGGTGCTCCTGCAAGATGAAACTGAGCAGCTCTTTTTAGAAGGAGATGCATAGTCCAACGGAAAACCCGACGTTTGGGATCCAATAACCTACATGTGACGCTGGCACATCGTCACTTAGATTATTTCCGATTGATGAGGTCCCATCTAAAGTACATTCCTAAGTAAGAATTCGTTTCCGTCAGACCTATTGAAAACGGTGTGTTCCATAACTATTCCTCATCTATTGTCCACTCCGAGATCTCAAATGAGTGATTAGGAGGCGAAGAGTGAACACTGATAATACAGCAGCAAAACAAGATCTTAGCCCAGACGTGAAGGCGGGGATTCGCAAACGTGTCTCCCAGATCATCTTCGTTGTCTTCCTGATGGGAGCCTTGATGTTCATCTCTGCCGGGCGACTCGATTGGATCTGGGCCTGGATCTACCTAGCTTTCTACAGCGTCCTGGTCGTCATCAATGGGGTGTCCCTCCTGCGGAAAAACCCAGAGCTTGTTGCGGAACGCGCCGGCGGGAAGGAAGATACAAAAGATTGGGATCGACGTATCACACGAATCACCGCTTCATTCTGGTTCCTGCAGTTCATTATTGCTGGTCTCGATATTCGCTTTGGCTGGACCGGAGGACTGCCTCTCTGGGTACACATGATTGGTGCCTTACTGCTCGTCGCTGGTAATGCGTTCGCAAACTGGGCGATGCACACGAACGCTTTCTTCTCAACAGAAGTAAGGATCCAGGAGGATCGCGGCCAGACAGTGATCACACAAGGACCATACCAATATGTTCGTCATCCGGGCTACACAGGCTTCAGCGTCGCCGCTATCGGATTACCGCTATTTCTTGGTTCATTATGGGCGCTACTCCCCACCTTCGGCATGGTTGCGGGCATGATCGTGCGCACTTCGCTTGAAGATCGTACACTCCAGGATGAGCTCCCCGGGTATAAGGAATACACCGCAGAGGTCCATTATCGATTGTGCCCAGGTGTGTGGTGAGGCGATCCGAAATAACTGTCATTGCGAGCGGAGGCGCTTGCGCCGGAGCGTGGCAATCCCCAAGATCGTTATCCAAGATCAAGCGTGTTTTTTATTCGACGCCCGACCATCAATGGTCGGGCTTATGGCTTAAGCCCGAAGGGCTGCCCGTGGATCTCCCTACGGGCCGTCCTCTAGGGTGCGGAGCACCCTTTAGCCGTGAGCCCGGAGGTTCAGCTCCGGGTTTGCGCAACCGATATGTCATGGCGAATTGAGGGACACCCTCACTCCGTTCGGAACAGACTCCGTAAAGCAATCCCCAAGACCGCCCTCCCGATTGCATAGGTGGTGATAGCTTCATCTCCTATGTTCCTCGAAATGCCTGGTTCCTGGGAATCACACGACTCCCCAAATCACTCCGTTCAGCGCGATAATGGTCCGGAACGGACTTGAAGGGACGGTACCGTAATTATTCGCCGAAAAGACCAGGGAGTTCGACCCACGATGATCACGCTCAGCGAGTCTTTCACCAGCCACTATCCCGGTGCCGCAATTGGTGTTCTCGCCATGGAGAACGTGACCAATCCGAAAAGTGATGAAGCGCTCAGCCAACGAAAGCGCGAATTAGAAACTGACCTACGGACGAGATTCGATGGCTATGATCGCAAGGAACTATTGGACCACACAACACTCGCCATTTACCAGAAATACTATAAGCGTTTTAAGAAGACCTACCACGTCCAACTGCAGCTAGAATCGATCGTCTTCAAAGGCAAATCCATCCCGAACGTCGCCGGTCTCGTTGAATCGATGTTCATGGCAGAACTGGACAATCTGCTCCTCACGGCAGGACACGATCTCGATAAGGTCGAATTACCCATCGTCGCTGATGTGGCTGATGGAGACGAAACATACACAAAGATCAGCATCCAAGACCAGGCATTGAAATCTGACGATATGTACATTCGCGATGCTGCTGGAATCCTCTCGTGCGTTATTTACGGTCCCGATGCGAGGACAAAGATCAACCCCGAAACTACCCGAGTGCTCTACACCACGTACGCTCCTTCTGGAATTCCACGAGAACTCATTATCAAGCATCTTCAAGGCATCACCGAGATCGTACAGATATTCTCACCTGATGCCACAATCTTCTTTAACCAGGTACTCACAGCATGATGCAACCGTTGTCAAAACCGCTCAGCAGCCTAAGGGACATAACAATGAAACATCACGTAACCATCTTTCTTCTCTCAACAATCGTCGCCGTCCTCAGCTGTAATCTCCCCTTCTCGACATTAGAGCAACCCGAGACCGGGTCTGGAGAAATTGATCCTGATGTCGAAATCACCGATGCGGCATCCGTCGATTCGGTAGAACCGGAGATCATTCTTTCTGTCGAACTTCCTTCCGGTCTGGTCCTTCCCGAAGATCTCACCTACCTAGGCGCATTTGGCTTACCCGAGGGTTCAAACGGCTCAAATTGGGAGTATAGCGGCTATGCCATGACATTCTTTTCCGACGGCGATCCCAGTGGTCCAGAAGATGGTTTCCCTGGATCCCTATTTGCAGTTGGGCATGACCAT